>JAKOSS010000201.1 GCA_029777145.1 Acidobacteriota bacterium
CAGACGAGCCTGATGAGGAGAATCCGCGGCGTTGAGTACCGATTGTCGAACTAGCTTCTTCGGAAACCGGATACGTCGCCTTCAGCGACGGTGATCGCGCCGGCAATTGTCCCAGGGTTCGCTGCGCTTCACCCTGGGCTTTAATATTCGTCGCCTTCGGCGACGGTCGACGTCGGGCAATTTAGTGCAGCGAGTTTCGAGTCCGTGGAGCGGACGTAAGCATAAAGCCCGGGGCGCCTCGCCTTTTGGGGGCAAGGTGTCGTCCCGGAATCAAGCTCGCGAGGCGAGCGGTAGATTCCGAGTCGTTACAAGAGGTCGCTGTCTTCGACAGCTCGCACTCATTTCGGCCGTTCACCACGGGCTGTCGCCCGTGGCTTTATGCTTCCGCCATCTTCGATGGCTCGCCGATCAACCGTTCGTTCGAGTCTAAGTTTCGAAATATTCTTGATGCTGCATTTTGATTCAAATACAATGCGGGTGTCGCGGACGATTTTGAGTTGACATCGATCGAACGCGTTACTCAAGGGTTATCTTTAGTTCCAAAGTTCCAAGATTTGTGGCATATCAGAAGTGACCAGTTACGTTTGCATAACATGCGGGCAACGCCACAGGCAATTGCCTATGTGTTTTGGTCCCAGCGCCCCGGAGTTGTGGTTTTCGGTTCCCGAGAATGAACGTGAAGCGCGGTGCCTTTTGTCATCCGACCAGTGTGTCATTGATGAGAAGCACTTTTTTGTTTTGGGGCGTATCGTGTTGCCCGTTGTAGATGCGCCAGAGCCGTTTGTTTGGCTCGTTTGGGTGTCGCTAAGCGAAAGAAACTTCGATCGTGCCACGGAGCTTTGGGAGAGGAAAGGTCGAGAGAATGAACCGCCGTATTTTGGCTGGCTACAAAGTTTTTTGCCATATGAACCTTCGACTCTAAACCTCAAGACTCTTGTGCATACCCAACCGGTTGGTGAGCGGCCGCTCATCGAACTCGAAAAAACAGATCATCCGCTGTCGGTTGAGCAACACAATGGAATCACGATGGCGCGGGTTCAACAAATTGCCGAAAAGGCGCTTCATGGTTGATGCGGCCACCAACGCGTTCCGGTGACGGCGGTAATGCTGAACGTTTTGCGGATGTACTTGGCTGAAGAAATGACCGACCGAAAGAATTACACGGCAAAAGACCCCAACATCATCGAATTCGACGAGTCGATCTTCGATTCGGTTGACCTGTCCCGTTCGGCATTTCAACGAAACCTTCATGACGCCGCGATCGAAGCTCGTGACTTCACACAAACAATGGTGACGAATACGCTGCCTGACCCGATCTCGTTCATTGTCATTTACGGCTGCTCTTACGACGGGAACCCGCTGGTGGGAGATGAACGGACCTTCCCGGATGACTATGACGAGAATCCAATTTCAACAACCTCAGCGGATCATGTAACCGATTGTTTGTGGCGGGATGGATTCGTCCCGGAGTGGATCAATGTAACCGTCGACCACGAAGACGGAGAATTCACACACATCAAACTGGAATGTTGTGGACGATATTCAGCAACTCCCACGATGATGTACCACGTGCACGAAGGGCGTCCGCCATTTCATGTTCTTGGACCAAAGTTACCGCCCGGCTATGAGCTTGAAAGCGGCCTCAAATTCAATCTGTATTGGCAAGAGGAGCCTAACAACCATCAAGCCAAACTACACTACGACGAAGCGCTTTTGCGTGAGGCGCTGTTCGGCTTTTGGTGGCGCACCGTAACCGGTCGCCTGCTCGTCGCGATGGTCGTCTGCATCGCGGGATTTGTCTACTTTTGGGTCAGCGGTGATCGGTCGTGGATCATCGGTGCGTTTGGCGCTGCGCTTCTGTTTGGCGTTGGCATGATTGCCGCCGTTTTTTTCGTTCACTCCGCGAACATGAAGCGCAAGTTCAGGGACATGGGATCGCCCGAGGCAACATTTACTGCCTTCGAGTCTTCGTTCTCAGTCGCATCCGGTGCGGGAAGTTCCACCATTCCTTGGTCTTCCGTCACCGAAGTGTGGAAACTAAAACGCTGCTGGCTCTTGTTGTTTTCAAGAGCGCAGTTCATCACGCTGCCGCTGGCAAGCGTTCCGGAAGAAATGCGCACGTTCATTCTGCAACGCATCGCCGATGCGGGAGGCAGAACCGATTCCTGACCGGTGGCTCCGGCATCAACATTTCACCCTGGCTTTAGTATTTGTTGGCCTCGGCGACGGCTGAAGCGGGACACGAAAAGAACTTTGGGACAAAAAAATTGTGAAATGGAATTTGCCACGGAATTTTGACGGTTCCGAGTCCGCGACGAGTATGTCGCCCGTCAAAACGGACGGAGTTTTATATGAAGAATATTGTGTTTCCGATCTTGATCGTTTTGCTTTTTGCGACGCTTGCGTTCACGCAAACTCAAGACCGAAGAATAGTTTTCGATCGCGCGAATTGCGATGATCCTGCCGCAGAAAGCAAAGATAAGGACAGTGATTGTTTCGTAGAACTCATCAGTGTTCACATTGGCAATCAGACGATCACGTCCGGCAAGCCGATTTCCGCCGATGAAAATTGGCTCAAAGAACTTCGAGTCAGAGTCAGGAATGTCAGCGGTCGATCGTTCGTTGCATTTGGGGTCGCCTTTGGCGTGATTGAAGGTTTGTATCAAGAGCTCGGACCCTATGAATCATGGGGGTGGGGATTTGCGCTATATCGCGGAAAATTTTCAAATCCGGATGATAAGAAGAGGAAGATCTCAAAAGTGGTTGTACTGAAGCCGAACGAAGAAACAGAGCTTAACTTCGCGAATTACGATCCGTTGTTCCCGGTGGCAGATCTTTCCAGGAAGATGAGGCAGATCGTCTTGAGGTACGCATTTGTTGAATTCCGAAACGGCAAGCAACGCGATAGTGACATTTTCATCAAGAAGGAGTAGGCTCCTAATCCACGCGGCTGGGACGTCCCGACGGCATTTCAAACATCGGAATTCGAGGAGCGTCCATTGAAAGGCAGGTATCGGCTTGCGTTGGAGTATTCGGAGGAACCTTGGGTTTTGGGGAAGTTTCCAAAGATCAGTTACGTGGTCCGATCAACGGAGTTTGCAATTGAACCGCAGACACAGCCGAAGTGATATCGCATTCATATCCATTCACGAAGAATAACGGCCGCCTTTGCGCCTCGCCGATGACCCCGGATCAAAAATGTCGCTTTCAGCGACGGCCGACAGATCGCACGAAACCCAGGGTTCGCTGCGCTTCACCCTGGGCTTTAATACTTGTCGCCTTCGGCGATGGTCGACGTCGGGCAATTCAGTAATGCGTTGCAGGTGATCGGAGTTCGCGGAGCTGACGCAACATAAAGCCCCGCGCGTACGTTCACCCGACGTGCTGGAAGGGGGTCGATGGTCAGATCCACGAAGTTGCACGAAGCTCGCTCGAAGGTCTCTGACCGAGTCTTAGATCCGAAATGTTCTTGATGGTGGATTATGCTTCAAATATAATGCGGGTGTCGCGGAAGAGCTTGAATTGGTGAAATGGCGGATTCAAGGGTCACGTTGATTTTCAAGTTGTCGTTGGACGCTTCACGAATGAATGTTCGGTAATTCTGTATGCATCTCCGATTTAACGTCCGGTTCAACGTCTATTTCGAAAAAAGTGAAGAACTTCTTCTCAAAACGACTCTCGCAACATTGCTTTTAGTTTTGTGTTCGATGGTTTCACTCGGTCAGGGCCGAAGCACTTCAGGTGCAACACAAATCGCCAAACTCAAGACCCAACCCGTTTCTTACTGTGAACTAATAAACAACGAAAAAAACTACGACGGGCAATCCGTCCGCGTCGAGGCGATTTACGTTACCTTCTTTGAAAAATCGGTTATCTTTCTTCCTGATTGTCGAGACGGCATTGGGCGAGAATATCAAACTTGGGTGGAATTCAATGACAGTTTGAGCGATATCAAACGTCAACGCCATATGATCAAACGCATCAACAAACTCCAAGACAAGGTCGATGAGAGATATGGTGGTGGCGCGGCAATGGTTGTTTTCAGGGGAACATTTCAGGGTTCAGGTCACTACGGTCATCTGGGTGGTTACCGATTTAGGCTTCAAGTTGATTCTATTGAATCGGTTGGGGCCGTTCCCAAAAGAACCTCTCGTTGATGCCCCAGAAACATGAAACGAACGATCCTAGCCATCATCGCAATTGTCGCCATTATGCGTTCTGGCCGCTCTCGTACATTGACGGGATGGGATTCCATATCGGCCCTCATCGGGATTGATTGTCGATCGAAAACCGGATTCGTCGCCTTCAGCGATGCTGATCGCGCCGGCATTTGTCCCAGGGTTCGCTGCGCTTCACCGGGCTTTAATATTCGTCGCCTTCGGCAACACAAGATCCAGGATTTCAGACCCTAACCCCCGATTCCCAAGCGATGACACAAAATCCATGACTCCCGACCGGCGACAGATTGGAATCTGGAAGTTGGAATGTTTGGAATGTCGTGGAATCCCGACTCGCGACCCGCGACAGATTGGAATCTGGAAGTTGGAATGTTTGGAATCTCGTGGAATCCCGACTCCCGACCCGCGACAGATTGGAATCTGGAAGTTGGAATGTTTGGAATGTCGTGGAATCCCGACTCCCGACCCTCGACTCCCGACCCTCGACTACTTGGAATCTTGGAATCTCGATTCCGGACCCTCGTTTCTTGCCAATTATCCGATTCAAAGCTACATTAAGGCAGTTTCTTTCAACACTTTCCCCTGATTCAGAATTTCCGGAGGCAATCGATCGATGAAGAACCCGTTTCTAGAGAATTTCCGTTCATACATTCCCGACAAAACCACTCTGCGTGAACTGTCGGTTCTGCCGCTCGTGATCGGCACGCTGCTCGGCATTGTTTTCGGCGCCTCGTCGCTCTACCTTGTTCTCAAAACGGGTCTCACCGTTTCGGCCTCGATCCCGGTCGCGGTCATCGCGATCACGCTATTCCGGCTGCTTTCGAAGCTCGGCATGCGCGACGCGACGATCCTCGAAGGCAACATCATGCAGACTGCCGGGTCGGCGGGCGAATCGATCGCGTTCGGCGTCGGCGTGACGATGCCGGCGATCATGATCCTTGGATTCGACCTCGATCTCGTCCAATCGACGCTCGTCGCCGTCTTCGGCGGACTGCTCGGCATCCTGCTGATGATCCCGCTGCGACGCGCTTTGATCCGCGATCAGCACGGCTACCTGAAATATCCTGAAGGCACCGCATGTGCGGAAGTTCTGAAAGCCGGAGCCTCGAAAGAATCGCGAGACGCGTCGCACGAAGGCGACACGCACGCTGACGACGACGCGGCGCTCCAGGGCGGAAAGATCATCGGATTCGGATTCGCGATCGGGTTCGTTTACAACGTCCTGATGCAGGTCTTCAGCCTCTGGAAACCGGATCCGGAAAAGGAATTCAGCGACGAAACGATCAAGGGCGGATCCGTTTCGCTCGAGAACAACCCCGCGCTGCTCGGCGTCGGCTACATCATCGGCCCGTACGTGTCGGGCATCATGCTCGGCGGCGGTATCTTGTCGTACCTCGTGCTGATCCCGATGATCAAGTTTTTCGGCGACACGGCCGCGGCGCCGATCGCTCCGGAACTGAGCAAGACGATCCACGACATGTCGCCGGGTCAGATCCGCGGTTCGTACATTCTTTACATCGGCGCCGGAGCGGTCGCCGCCGCCGGTATCATTTCGCTCGGACGCAGCCTGCCGACGATCTGGAGCGGACTCCGTTCGGGCCTTGCCGATCTGACCGGCGGGTCGCACAAGGAAGGTTCGAGCCTGCCGCGAACTGATCAGGACATTTCGATGAAGTGGGTGATCGTGGGCATCATCGGTCTGATCGCCGGAATTCTCTTGCTGCCGCAACTCGGACTTTCGATCTTTACCGACCCGAAAGTCTCGATCGTCGGCGCGATTCTGATCCTTGTCCTCGGCTTCCTGTTCGTCACCGTTTCGTCGCGTCTGACCGGTGAGATCGGATCATCGTCGAACCCCATTTCGGGAATGACGGTCGCGACGCTGCTGATCACGTCGCTCGTCTTCCTTATGTTCGGCTGGACCGCGTCGGATCCGTATTTCATCACTGCGCTTTGCGTCGGCGGGATCGTCTGCATCGCCGCTTCGAACGGCGGCACGACGTCGCAGGATCTCAAGACCGGATTCTGGGTCGGCGGCACGCCGCGCAATCAGCAGATCGCGATCCTTTTCGGAGCGCTCGCATCGGCACTCGTGCTCGGTTGGCTGCTGGTCACGCTCAACAACGTCGAAACGTACTATCACAAGGTCAGCGATCAGGAGTTCGCCGCCGAGTTCCGCGTCAAGGAAGAACAGCTCTTCCGCGAGCACGGCAATTTCAAGAGCGAGAAGATCGTCACCGGCAAATACAAGGAAACTGACGACAACACGTACCGCGTCTGGCAGAACACTGATCCGAACTCCGGTCCTGTCGGAAAATATCTGATCGACACGCAGGGACGTCCGGTTTACCTCGTCGATCCCGGCATCAACGGCCAGATCAAAAAGGACGAGGACGGCAAGGAACTGACCCGTTACGACGCGCCGAAGGCGACGCTGATGAGCTACATCATCAAGGGGATCCTGAGCCAGGAACTGCCATGGGGCCTGGTCTTGATCGGAGCGATGATTGCCATTATGCTCGAGGTCGCGGGCGTTCCGAGCCTTGCGTTCGCGGTCGGTCTCTATCTTCCGATCTCGACCTCGACGCCGATCTTTTTCGGCGGCGCGGTCCGCTGGCTGGTCGACATTTATCTCCGCAAGAAGTTTGAAAAAGAGAATCTTTCGAAGGAACAGATCGACGCCGAGACCGACAAGTCGAACGGCGTGCTGCTGGCTTCCGGATACATCGCCGGCGGCGCGATCGCGGGCATTATGGTCGCGCTCTTCAGTCTCGACAAACCGGCGTTCCTGCAATCGCTCAAGGCGATCAAGGATTCGGCCGAGAAATGGGCGAAGACAGGCAATCCGTTCTTTGCCGGCGAATATGCCGACATACTGGGAATGATTCCGTTCCTCGTGCTGACGGTCGTCCTTTACCTCGTCGGACGCGAGATCTTCCTTACGGGACGCAAGCGCGAGCAGTAGCCCGCCCCGCGAACCGTATTTCACCGAGCCGTTCTGTGATAACATCGCAGGACGGCTCGTTTATTTTGGGGGTTTTTTCGATGTTCCGTATTAACTTTCTGCTGACGCTATCCTTCGCTTTTCTGCTTTGTTTCCCGCTCCAATCACTTTCCCAGATCGCTCCGCGCCCGAGAACGGATTCGAGACCGGTCGAAGATCCGATGAAAGCCGGGGCGACGGTCCGCGGCCGCGTGGTCTATTCGGATTCGGGTCGGCCGGTACGGTTTGTCACGATCGAACTCATACCTGAACGGCGCGAGCAGCCGAACGGAACCGGTTCAGGAGCCGGCAACGGCGGCGGAGACGGGATCGGAACCGGAATGTTTACTGCCGGCGGGTCGCAGATGGGCGGACAGACGAATCAGAACGGCGAGTTCGTCATCAAGAACGTACGACCGGGCACCTACGTCGCCAATATCCGATCCGACGGCATTCTCGGACGCGATGCGATGTCGTTCATGCGCCGTTCAAATCCCGATGAGTTCAAGGCCTTTTTCGTTCCATTTGACGTGATCGGCAACGGTGAGATCCAGATCTCGCTGCAGGCGGTCCGCGCGGCATCGATCGGCGGACGGATCTTTTATGCTGACGGCGAACCGGCGGTCGGGGTCAAAGTTGAAGCGATGCGTAAAGACGGCGGCACTTTTGTCGGATCGTATATGGCCTCGCGTTTGGCGACGACCGACGATCGCGGATCGTACCGGATCACCGGTCTCCCCGAAGGCGAATACATCGTCCGGGTCGTCGAGCCGTACCGCCATCAGGAAACGAACGATCGCTATTCATACTTCTCGGCCCGAAATTCGATCCTGCACACTTACTATCCGCAGGGCGATCGATCGGACTCGGCGACGTCGATGAAACTCCAACTCGGCGAGGAGATCCAGTCGGTCGACATCACGATTCCCGACCGAAAGCTCTTCACGATGTCGGGAAGTGTTGTGTTCAAAGGAACGAAGGAAGCGCTGAGCGGATTCATGGTGGTGATCGCGCGCGCCGACAATATCGATCGGGGAGTCGTCGACGGATCGGGAAACTCGACCAACGTGACGACGGACGAATCGGGCGAATGGCGGGTTGCAAACCTGCCGAAGGGCAAATACTCGGTCACCGTCGTCGAAGGTTACCGTCCGTCGACAACGCAGAATCAGAATCAGAATCAGAAAGAACCGGTCAAGCGAAGCTATTCGTCGGTACGAAAGGAAGTTGAACTCGCCGAGAGCGATGTCAGCGGCTTGACGATCGAGATGCCGCTCGAATCGAGCGTGGTCGCGACCGTACGTGACGAAAACGGGAAGACGGTCGATTCGCCGTTCGGCGTCTATCTCGTGAACGAGAAGACGAAACGGAATTTCGGACCGGACATGCCGACGAACCGGCGCCAGGGACAGACGAAACCGACAACCGACCAGACTCTCAGGTTCGGAAAACTCGAAGCCGGCGAGTATCGTGTACGGGTTTCGAGCCAGAACTTTTATCTCGTCAGCGCGACACTGAACGGGAGCGACGCCGCGGAACAGACCTTCAAGGTCGGCGAAGGCGACGAGATCAAAGGGCTTTCGATCGTCGTTTCGAAAGGAATGGGAACCGTTTCCGGTGTCGTCGAGAATTACGATCCGAATACGCCGTTTGTCGTCATAATGACGCGCAGCGATTCGACGGCATCGGTCGGAAGTTCGCAGGTCGGACGCGACGGCAAATTCAAGATCAAGGCTGCTCCGGGCGCTTACCGGTTGCTTCTCGTCCCGACCGCTGACCTGCGTTCGCCCGACCCGGCAGCGGCCCGCGCACGATTCGAGGAATTGCTGCGCAACGCCCGCGACGTCGAACTCCGTGCCGGAGAAACGGCCGAAGTTGTTTTGCAAATTCCGGCACTCTGAGTCGGTTGTATTCAGCGCGGACGGATTTGCCGGGCTGTGGCGAATAAGACCGGCTCGCGAACGCAACTGCGGCTTTGATCACCGCCGAAATACGATCTTGAGAAAAAACATGAAATTCTACGCCATCGCCATCGTCCTTTTGCTCACCACCACTTCATTTGCTCAGGAGCCGGCAACGACTCCGACTCCGGTCCCGAAATCGACGGTCCGCGGACGCGTCTTTTACGCTGAATCAGGCCGCCCCGTCAGACGTGCGTCGGTCATGCTTGTTGCGGAAACGATGCGCGGCGGTCCCGGCGAGAGCGGCGCTCTGACCGACAACGAGGGAAATTTCGAAATGAAGGATGTTCCCGCCGGAACTTATTATCCGATGGTCAACGCGCCGGGTGTCGTTTCGCCGATGGCGTTTCTCGACTTCTCGCAGATGGACCGGCCCGGTTCGTCGGAGAAGTCGGCGTTTCAGGAAGCGTTCAAAGATTTCGAGAAGATCGTCGTCAACGGTGTCAGCGACGCCTACGTTCAGATCGCTGCACGGCGGGGCGGTGCGATCAGCGGTCGGGTCTATTATGACGACGGCGACGTGGCGATTGGCGTTCGGGTCGAAGTTTTGCGCAAGGTCGGCGACAAATATCTGTCCGTCATCCCGAACTTTTCGGCGATCATGAGCATGTTCGGCGGCGGTCAGTACCAGTCCGACGACCGCGGCGCCTACCGGTTTGCCGGGCTCCCGCCGGGCGAATACATCGTCAAAGCGACGGAGAACGCGAGCCATACCGACTCAGCGCGAAGCGGCGGCATGCTGGAAGCGACGCTGCTCGGCGGGAGTTCGTCGTTCCTGACCGTTTTCAATCCCGATACGCTCGATCCCGCGTCGGCCCAACCGATCAAGGTCGAATATGGAACCGAAATGACCGAGGTCAATGTGACGATACCGAGCCGGTATTTGTTCAAGCTCGGCGGCCGCGTCATTTCGAGGGCAAACAAGACTCCGGTCAAGGCCGAGATCACGCTCCAGCGCGTCGGCGACGAGAAATTGTTCTCGATCTTCAGCGAGATCGGCCGCCGAATGCAGAGCGCGCAGACGAATCAGGACGGTGACTGGTCGTTCAGGGAATTGCCGAAAGGGAAGTACAAAGTGATCGTCCGGCCGCGTGTCGAGGTCGTTTACAGTCCTGACGATTACGATGAAGAAGGTGAGCTCAAACCGAAGCCGACGCCCGCGAAACCTGAACCGAAATACTCCAATAAAGTTCAGGAAGTGACGATCGAGGACCGAGATCAGCTCGATCTTTCGATCGAACTCGGCTTCGGCGCGACGGTTTCCGGCACGGTCGCGGTCGAGAATTCCGTGACCGACATGCCGCGCTCTGTCAGTATCCGCGCCGAGAACGAAACCGCGGAACTGAGCACATCGGCATCGGTCGGGAATTACGACGTGACGGCGGAGGTCGCGGTCTCAACCACCTCGCGTCTTCCGCGGCCGAGGCCTCAGCCCACAAAACCGAACCATGATTTCAAGATCGAGAACGTCGCGACCGGGAAGACGAAGTTCACCGTCCGGGTCGATGAC
>JAKOSS010000202.1 GCA_029777145.1 Acidobacteriota bacterium
AATCAGCGAGGACGTGGATAGGTCTGCGCCCGTAGTTGTCGGCAGCATTCGGATCGGCACGGTTGGCGATGAGGAGACGTGCCGCTTCAAATCGGCCGTAGATCACAGCCTCGAACAAAAGCGGGTTTCCGAATCTGTCGCGGGCATTCACGTTGGCCCCGCGCTCGATCATCAACCTCGCGTTTCCGATGGCCGACGGCTGCGACAACGCGAGGCGAAACGGCGTTTCTCCCGACTTGTTCGCGGTGTTCGGGCTGAGACCCTTGCGAAGATAAAAACGAACGAGTTCGCCGGCTCTTTCCTGGCCCGCCGCGTAATGCAGCGCGGTGTTCCCGTCCGCGTCGACGGCGTTCAGCTCGGCGCCGTACGCGATCAGGAGTTCGGCGATCGAAGGCGCTTCATTGAGCCCGTAATCGTGCAGATATGTCCGTCCGCCGGGCCGGCGCTGCGTCGCGTCGGCCCCATACTTCAGCATCAGCCTAACGATGCCCCACTTACCGAACGCCGAACCGAGCGGCGTCGAACCGCGGGCTGAAAGCGCGTTCGGATCGGCTCCGCTTTCAAGCAATACTCGGACGGCCTCGGCGTCACCGCGAAGAACGGCGAACGGCAATGGCGGAATCCCGTCCTCGGGCGCAGAATCCGGATCGGCACCGGCCGCGACCAAACGAGCGATCTCGACATAGTTCTTTTCGTCGATCGCGTAATGTATCGGGCCGCGACGGAACTCGTCAAGCTTGTGCGCCGGTCCGAAGACCGGATCCGCAACTGAAACGGTGCATTCGTGGAGGCTGCTCGGGAACTCGGCTCCGCCGAAGGCAGCCGACGCCAGCTGCTCAACGCGTATGGACGAGCGGGAAACGACCTCGACGAGGGTGCGGATGACACGCGGGCATTTGCCTTGCGAAGAGTCGCAGACATCCAACTCCGTCACGAACACGACCCTGTTTCCGTCAAAACTGATCGGTTCCAGTTTTTCGCCTGAAACAGGCTCGGGGCGGTTCTGCCGTGTCTTGAACACGGCAAGTAAACGGCCGCCGCGATCGCGCTTGATCGTCGCGAATCCCGCACAGTTGCCGGGCGCGAACCAGATCTTTTCGAGAATAGCGCGCAGTTCATCGGCCGGCAGATCGGCATCGGCCCGCGATTGGACCTCGTAAACCAGCTTGCGGACCTCAGCGCGGTCAGCGGCGGCGGGTGTTAGCCCGAGATAGCGTCGCAGGCTCGCAGCCGACCCGCGATAGCGTCCCGCCGCGTAAAGAACCAACCCGAGATTGTGCCAGGCAGCCGCAAATTCAGGCCGCAACGCGACCGCCCGACGGAACTCGGCCGCCGCCCGTTCGTAATCAGAGGGTTTTGATGCCGCTTTTGCAATCTCAAGGCCTGATTCGTAGGCCCTCCGAGCTTGCGTATCGGCATCCTGTGCGGCGGCCGGCGCGAAAGAGAGAAGAACCAAAGATAAAATCAAGAATGCGGTTCGCATAACACCTCCGAAGATCAAAGGAATTCGCCGGCCCGCGACCCGTCGGCCGAAACGGCCCGAACCCGCTCCTCAAGTTCGCCGATCCGCTTTTCCTGTTGGGCCGTGGCCGCGGCAAGCTCCTCCGCCCGCTTTCGCAATTCGGCCGCCCGCCGGGCGAGATCCGAGTATTCCTCTTCGATCTTCCGCAAGCCGTCGCGCTTGGCCTCGCCCGGCGGTTCATTCTTTATCCGTTCGAGCCGGGCACGGTTGTCGTCAAGCTGGTCTTTGGTTTGGTTGTCGGCACGCGTCGTTACAAGTGTCGCGGTTTTGGTTTCGGAAACGATCTGGATCAGCGCGATGGCGTCTTCGATCGATCGCCGATAGAAACGCGCCTGCGGTTCGTTCTCAGCGGCGACGGCGTCGGACAGGGGCGCGATCGAGACGGGCGGGCATTCGGCGACTGATAGCCCTTCGGCAGCACCGAACGCCTTCTGCAGCATCGCGGCCGCGACTTCGAGATCGCGGTCGAGAACCCCGTCAATCGTTGTGTCCGCCTTTTCGACGAGGCGCAGCGCCCGCACGGCGAACGTCGCGCTGCAATTGAGTTCCCGTATGCGGCGCTCGGTGGACATGCGGTACGGATCGACGAACGCGACCGGCGAGGTCCACGGCTTCATCATTCGTGAAACGCGGGCCGTGATCGACGCATAGCGTTCCGCTTCTGCCTTCCGGTACGAGTCAAGAAGCAGACGGCGATTGAAGCCGACATCGATCGGCTTCGGCCGCGCGGGATTGGGTTCGATGTAAGTCGAATCCGAAGAATCGTCGCCCGAACATACCGGAAGCGCGTCGGACCGTTCGCAGGTACAGTTCTTGTAGCGCGCCGGAAGACTTGTGTCCGCCGCCCAGGCGCGACGCGTCGACTCACAGTCGATCTTGCCCGTCTGAGCGACGGCCGATCCGATGATCGAGAGGACGAAAACGGTGACTATCGAGATCTTTGTCTTTTTCATGTTGACCTCTCAGTTGATCTTCGCTATTTCAGAAAAGCCGGATGCAAGGGCGAAGACCCGAAATCCCGCGCCGACGACGATCCGTTTGCCGGTGATCCTGTGTTCGATCTCAACCGAGCCGTCGGAAACGACGATCTCGGTTTGATCCTCGGCGATGCGGACGATGAATGATGTGCCGCGGTCGGCGAGGACGACTGTCGGCGTCCGGCAGTTAAGCTTCTTCGCGTACGGTTTGTAGACCGATTCGACGATGCGTCGCTTGAATTCGTCGCGGATCGTCTCGGTGTCGCGCTTGTAA
>JAKOSS010000203.1 GCA_029777145.1 Acidobacteriota bacterium
GACCACCGACCACCGACCACCGACCACCGACCACCGACCACCGACCACCGACCACCGACCACCGACCACCGACCACCGACCACCGCCTACTCAACGGTATTTATCCACCGCCCGCCGCATTCGGCGATCAGTGCGTCAGCCTCGGCCGGCCCCCACACCCCGGCATCGTAATTCGGAAATCCGCGCGGCGGGATCGCCTGCCAGACGTCGAGGATCGGCGTCACGATCCGCCAGGCGGCCTCGACCATGTCCGCGCGCTGGAAGAGCGTCGCGTCGCCGGCCATGCAGTCATACAGAAGGCGCTCATAACCGGTCGCGATCTGTTCACCGAAGTGGTCGACGTAATTGAAATCCATATCGACCGCGCCCATCTGAACGATCGGTCCCGGCACTTTGGCGCCGAAATGGAGAGTGATTCCCTCGTCCGGCTGGATATGGATGACGATCCGGTTCGTCGTCAGCTTTTCGACCGACGTTTCACGGAACAGCACGAACGGAGCTTTCTTGAATTGGATCACGATCTCCGAATGCTTGACCGGCATCCGCTTGCCGGTGCGCAGGTAGAACGGCACGCCCGCCCAGCGCCAGTTGTCGATCGAAAGCCTCAGCGCGGCGTACGTTTCGGTGTTGGAATGCGGTGCAACGAGCTCTTCGTTTCGATAGCCGACCTCGCCATCGCTCGCACCGTATTGTCCGCGGACGGCTTTCTTCAGAACATCCTCGCCGCCGATCGGCTGGATCGCATGCAGGATCTTCGTCTGCTCGTCGCGGACGGCGTCCGCCGCAAATGAAACCGGCGGTTCCATGGCGGTCAGCGTCATCAACTGGAAGAGGTGATTCGGTATCATGTCGCGCAGCGCGCCGGCCGAATCGTAATATCCGCCGCGTTGCTCGACGCCGAGCGTCTCCGCGACCGTGATCTGCACGTGATCGACGAAATTCCGGTTCCAGATCGGTTCGAAAATGCTGTTGCCGAAGCGGAATACCAGGAGATTCTGGACCGTTTCCTTTCCGAGATAGTGATCGATGCGGTAGATCTGCCGTTCCTTGAGGATCTTCAGCAGATCGGCGTTCAGCTGGGCCGCCGAATCGAGATCGCGGCCGAACGGCTTTTCGATCACGAATCGCCGCCAGTTGCCGTTCTCTTCCTTGCCGAGCCCGTGTTTGACGACCTTGCGCGTGACGTCGGCGAAAAGCTGCGGCGGCGTCGCGAGATAAAAGAAGTAGTTATCGGGGATCTGGTGCGTCATCGTGATCTCGCCGAGAAGCTTTTTGAGATCACCGAAAAGCTGTTTGTCGTCGTCAAAGTCGCCGCCGGTGTAATAGCAGCGTTCGTCAAACCATTTGAGCAGTTCCGGCGACGCCCCGTTCGGGATGAATTCGGCAAGCATCGCCGCGACCGATTTCCGGAATTCGTCGGTCGACATCTCCTGGCGCCCGACCCCGACGATCGCAAATTTGTGCGGCAGAAAGTCGTCCTTCGCCAGGTTATAGAGCGCCGGCAAAAGCTTGCGTTTGGTCAGATCGCCGGTCGCCCCGAAGATCACCATCACGCACGGATCAGCGGTTTTCTTGATTTCGGTCATGAGACGTTAGTTTACGGCATTCCACGGTTTTTTGCGTCTCGGCGGTTCTCATTGAACAGGTCAAGACGTTGGCGGGCAAGGACGGTACGCGGGTTTCCGACGCCTTGCGACTTTTCGAGGCTTTCGAGGCTTTCGCGCAGCAACGGTTCCGCGTCCTGATAGTCTTTCCGAAGCATCAGGCATTCGCCGAGCGCGCTTTTGGCTTCGGCGACCCAGAAATGATCCGCCGGCAGCGATTCGGAGCGCATTTTCAGAGCTTCGCGAAGCAGTCGCTCGCCGTCAGCCTGCCGGCCCGATCTCGCCAGGCTGAGTCCCTTGTAGATCAGGACCGTCGGATAATTGTCATAGTACTTTCCGAACGCCTCGTCGTAGATCTCGAGCGTTTCGTTCGCCTTGTCGACCGCGTCGCCGTACCGTCCCTGAAAATAGAACGATATCGCCTGATTCCGAAGGTTGTCGCCAAGCCATAAGGCATGCGGCGACAATAACTTCCGGAGAATGGTCTCCGATTCGCGGAGAGCCGAGTCGGCCTCGTTGTACCTCCGCCGATCGATGAGGAAGCCGCCGTAGATCGTCAGCGAAAAACCGTAGCTCGGTGAATCGGTTCTGCCCTGTTCACGAAATTCGCTCACGGCGATCTCGGCGTTTTCGAACGCTTCGTCGAACTCTCCCTGATCAGCGAGCGTCGGGGCAAGCGTGCTGCGTGTCGTGGCGACCGAGTTCCGGTCCTGATCGGACAGTCGGGGAATGAGTTCGAGAGTTTCGCGGAAGAGCGACTCGGCTTCCCGCGAGTCTCCCTGCGTCCGACGCAGGTACGCGAAATTGTTGAGCGCCTCCGCCAGTTCGGCCGGTTTCGCGTCGCCGTCGGCGTATTCCTGTCTGAGAAGCGGCAAATAGTGGCGGTAACTCGACTCGGCTTCTTCAATATCGCCTTTCGAAAACAGCAGATTCGCCCAAAGAATCGAGCCGGCGATCATTTTCGGGTCGTTTTCCCGGTAGTTGTCCTTGAGGAACGAAACATATTGCCCCATGAACTTGCGCGCCTGAGCATACTTGCCCTGGCCGAAGTAGGTGGCGGCGACCGTGCGCGCCAGCTCGGCTTTCAATTCGGGCGAACCGTCGAATTCGCCGCTGTCCAATCGACGCGCCGCTTCGTCAAGGACTTCGTTGACGGTCGTCTCACTTCCGTTCTTGTGCAGATCGGAAAGGATCGGATTCGAGTATCTGAGTGTTTGTTCGAGGAACGAATTGATGTTCTCCGCTTTCTCTTTTTCTTGGCGTGCGATCCGCGCCTGCCAAACGCTCGCCGCGAGCCCGCCGACAAGGCTCAGGATGACAAGCAGCGCCGCGATGACGCCCGCTTTATGCCGTTTTGCGAACTTAAGGGCGCGGTAGCCGTACGTGTTGGGCCGGGCCTTGACGGGCAGTCCGTTGAGATGGCGCTCAATGTCGTCAATAAACGCTTCGACCGATTCATAACGACGCTCCGGTTCCTTGCGCATTGCGCGCAACGCGATATTGTCGAGATCGCCCTTCAATTGAGTGATTCGGCCGGGTTGTGTGGAGTTCGCCGACGGCAGCGGCGGATCGAGTTCGGAGATCATCCGGCCGATCTGATCCACATTCTTGTTCCCGAAGTCGAACGGGTGTTTCGTGGTCAGCAACTCGTAAAGAACCACGCCGAGACTGTAAATGTCCGAGAACGTCGTCAGCTGGTCGCCCCTAATCTGTTCAGGCGAGGCGTAGGCGGGAGTGAAGGCGCGATAGGCGGTCTGCGTCCTTTCGGCGTCGGTCAACGTATTTTCGTCCAGAAATTTCGCCAGTCCAAAGTCAAGCAACTTCGGCTCGCCATCGTTTGTGACAAGAATATTGCCGGGTTTCAGGTCACGGTGAATGATCAGGTTCTGATGTGCGTACTTGACCGCCCGGCAGACCTTGATGAACAGTTTCAGGCGTTCCTCAACGCTCAGGCCACGTGTCTCGGCGAAACTCATGATCGGTTCGCCCTCGATGAATTCCATCGCCAGAAACGGTTCTCCCGATTCGGAAACGCCGCCGTCGATGAGTTTCGCGATGTTTGGATGATTGAGGTTCGCGAGGATCTGCCGCTCGCGTTTGAAGCGATCTACCAATTCGCGGTCCGCAAAAATGTGGCGGATGATCTTGACCGCGACCTGCTGAGAAAATTCGCCGTCGCTGCGTTCGGCGAGAAAGACGGCTCCCATTCCGCCTGAGCCGATCTGTTCGAGAATCCGGTAGCGTCCAAGGTTTCGGTCGATCCGCGGCTCCCCGGTGATCGCCGAGGTGACATTGAACGCCGGCCTTTCGATAAAGTCTCCCGCTTCGCGATAGGCTGCAATGAACGCCTCGACGTCCCGCCGCAAGTCGTCGTCGCGGCCGCAATTCTCAGCGAGAAAATCGGGAAGATCTTCCGGATCGTCTTCAAGGAACCTCGAAAAGATCTCCTTCTTTTTCTCCCAATAGGTCTTTCCGGGCTCACCTTCCATCTGTCAGTTTTTGGAACAGCCACGTTTTTGCCATCGCCCATTCACGGCTGACGGTCGCGCTCGAGACGTTCAACGCGTGCGCCGTTTCCTCGATCGTCAGGCCGCCGAAAAATCTGAGCTCGACGATCCTCGATTGGCGCTCATCGGTTCCCGCCAGTTCTTCGAGTGCTTCGTCGAGCAGGATCAGATCGACCTCCCGATCCGGATCGCTCGGGAAACTCATCGCGTCGTTGAGCGAAAGCTTTTGACCGGAACCGCGTTTCCGGGCGTTTTTCTGGCGGGCGTGATCAACCAGGATCCGGCGCATGACCTGTGCCGCAACCGCGAAAAAATGGGCGCGGTTCTGCCATGAGACCTTCTCCCAGTCAACGAGCCGAATGTACGCTTCGTGGACGAGCGCCGTTGCCTGCAGCGTGTGGTCCGCGCGTTCGTTTTGAAGATACGTGTGCGCAAGTTTGCGGAGTTCGCCGTAAACGTGCGGCAGAAGATCGTCCGGCGCTCGGCGGTCGCCTTCGCCGAGGCGTTCAAGCAAGATTGTAACCTCTGACGATTGAGTCACTTTATTTGAAACTATACGACGAAACGAAGATATCTCGACTGTACATCAGTTCCGTGTCGGGGACGGAAAGGAACGAAACAGGAAGTCTTATCAATTCTTCGGATCCCGACGGCCTCTCCCAAAAACGAATGCAAGCCCTTGTATTGACGGGTCATTCGATCTTTCTCGCGACAAACTCCGCGAGACGCTGACGGGCGAGCACCGTCCGCGGATTGTCTGCGCCCTGGGAAGCTTCGAGGCTTCCGAGACTTTCCCGCAAGAGCGGCTCCGCTTCGGCGAACTTCTTCCGGAGCAACAGGCACTCGCCGAGCGCGCTCTCGGCGACCGCGCGCCAAAAGTGCTCGGGCGGCATCGAATTTTTCCGGATCTCATACGCCTGGCGGACAAGTTGTTCTCCCTCGTCGGCGTGTCCGGTCCTGACGAGGCTCAGCCCTTTGTAGATGAGAACCGTCGGGTACTGATCGTAATGCTTTCCGAAGCTCTCCTCGTAGACCTTCTGTGCCGCGGACGCCTTCACGACGGCTTCCGCATAACGTCCCTGAAAATACAATGAGATCGCCTGATTGCGAAAGTTATCGCCGAACCAAAGGGACGTCGGTGACTGATACCGTGCAAATATCGATTCCGCATCCCGGAGATCGCGGTCGGCGGTCGCGTAATCATGTTCGTCGGTCAGAAATCCGCCGAGCACCGTGAGCGAGAAGCCGTAATTCGGCGAATCAGTGTCGCCGCGCTTTCCGAATTCATCGACCGCCTCGCGCGCCGTCGCGAGGGCATCCGCGAATCGCCCCTGATCGGCCAAAACGGAGGCGAGCGTGCTCCGTGTCGTGGCGACGCGTTTCCAACCGTCGAGCGACATTTTCGGCATCAGATCCAACGACTCCCGGAACAGTGCTTCGGCCTCGCGCGAGTCGCCCTGCGTCCGTCTGAGATAGGCAAAGTTGTTGAGTGTCTCGCTCATCACGGAAGGATCGATGTTTCCGCGCCGGTACTCATCGCGAAGGATCGGAAGGTATTGGCGGAAAAGCCGTTCCGATTCCGCGAAATCACCCTTGTCGAAAAGCAGTCCGGCCCAAAGCGTCATTCCGGTGACGGTGTTCGGGTCGTTCTCCGGATAGTTGTCGCGGACGAACCGCGCATACTGTTCGATGAACCGGCGTGCCTCGTTGTACTTTCCCTGCGAAAAATAGATCGTACCGATCGCATGCTCGAGTTCGGCCTTGGCCTCAGGTTGGGAATCGAACTCGCCGTTGTCGATCCGGCGCGCGCCCTCGTCGAGCGCTTCGTTGATGGTCGTTTCGTTGCCGCTTTTGCGGAGCGTGTTCAGCTTCGGATCCGAATTCCGGAGCACGCCGACGAGAAACGCGCTGATGCTCTCCGCACGCTCCTTTTCGCGCCGTGCCTTTCTCGCCTGCCAGACCGTCGCGACGAGCCCGACGATGGTCAACACGAGAATCAGGGTCGTGGCCACTACGCCGATGCGATGGCGGCTGATGAATTTTCCGGCGGCATAACGAAAAGTCGTCGGACGTGCGGAGATCGGAAGCCGGTTCAAATGCCGGTCGATATCGGTCGCGAACGCCTCGACGGATCGGTAACGGCGTTCCGGTTCGTGCCGGACCGCCATCAGCGCGATATTGTCGAGATCGCCGCGCAAATCCGGATTTTTGAGCGATGTTCGCGGATTCATTGAGGGAGCGACGGGATCGCCGGCCTCGACGGTATCGATGATCTCATTCAGGTTCATCCCGTCGAATTGAAACGGACGAACACCGGTCAAAAGCTCGTAAAACACGACGCCGAGCGAGTAAACGTCGGACGCCGTCGTGATCTGTTCGCTGCGCAGCTGCTCGGGACTCGCGTACGCCGGCGTGAGCGCCCTGAATGCGGTCTGCGTTTGATCGACGTCGAATCCGAGACTTTCGTCGACGAGCTTTGCCAGGCCGAAATCAAGCAGTTTCGGCTCGCCCGAATCCGTCACGAGAATATTGTCGGGCTTGATATCGCGGTGGACCACCAGATTGCGGTGGGCGTACGACAGGCCGCCGCAAACCTTGAGAAACAGACGCAATCGGTCGTTGAGCGCAAGATCGGCGGATTTCACGTATTCGGAGATCGGCTTTCCCTCGACGTATTCCATCACGAGATACGGTTCGCCTTTTTCGGTGACCCCGCCGTCGAGGAGCTTCGCGATGTTCGGATGGTTGAGCGACGCGAGGATCTGCCTTTCGCGCCGAAAACGGTCGATGAGATGCGAATCGGCGACCGATTGCCGGACGATCTTGAGCGCGACCTTTTGATCGAACTCGCCGTCGGAACGGCTCGCGAGATAAACGGCTCCCATCCCGCCGTGGCCGATCTCGCGCTCGATCGTATAGTTCCCGAAGGTGCGTCCGGCGGCGTTTGACCCGATGCCGAGCTTTGCCGTCACCGGCGTTTCCAGAAATTCCTCGGCCGCCTGATACGATTCGAGCCACGATTCGACCTCGGCTCTCAGTCTCTCGTCGGCACCGCAAAGCTCCGCGGCTCTTCCCGAACGCAGTTCGAGCGGCTCTTCGATGACGATCGCGAAGATCTCCTTGACCGTTTCCCAGGTGTCGATGTCGTCGGAGCTGTTCATTTCGTCAACCGCCGGTACAGCCAGGTTTTGGCGATCGCCCATTCACGCTTGACGGTCGCCGGTGAGACCGAGAGTACATGCGCCGTTTCCTCGATGCTCAGGCCGCCGAAAAACCGCATTTCGACAATGCTGTGTTGTCGCGGTTCGACCTGTTTGAGCGCGTCGAGCGCGTGGTCGAGCTCGATCAGATCGAGTTCGCGCGGTCCGAACGAGATGTTCTCGGTCAGTTCGACGCGTTGGCCGAAATCACGTTTTGCCGCGTTCCGGCGCACCGCGTGATTGACGAGAATGTTTCGCATCACGCCCGCCGCAACGGCGAAAAAATGTGCGCGGTTCTGCCACGAGACGTTTTCCCAATCGACGAGCCTGACATATGCGTCGTGGACCAGCGCCGTCGGCTGAAGTGTGTGGTCGCGGCGCTCGTTCGCCATATAGCCGGCCGCGAGCCGGCGCAGTTCGTCATAAACGAGCGGCAGGAGCTTTTCAGGTGCTCCCGCGTCGCCGTCGTTGATCTCCGACAGTAAGACCGTTACTTCATCGCGACCTGGCATATCTCGGGTGTGCTGACAATATATCAGCAAAAGTACGCCGATTGGAGAAAATTCGAATTATTTTGAGCCGATCCGGCGGCGGAATTTGCCTTGTGGGACGAA
>JAKOSS010000204.1 GCA_029777145.1 Acidobacteriota bacterium
TCCCGATCAAGATCGCGTAAACGGGCAGCAGCGCGTTGAAATCGAGCGCTTTCAGTACGTCGCCGTGGAAAAGTGCGTGGAAACCGCGCGTCGCGCCGCAGCCGGGACACGCAAAGCCGGTCAGTGCGAGCAGCGGGCACGCAGGGAAGATCGATGAATGCTCAGGATCCTTGACGACCAGAAGCGCGCCGCCAACCAGCATCCCGGCCGCGAACACGCCCGAGATCACCCGCTGCGAAACGGGGAGAACGACCGGGAACTGGACTTCGGATTGCATGATCTCGCTCAATGATATTCAAATGTCGCAGGCGACTCAATCACAACCGGCGGGCCGTGATCGCGATCTCCTTCAGATATTCGACAAAACTCGCCGGCGTCAATTTAAGTTGCGAATCCGACATCGCACTGAGCAGACGTAGTATCTCTTCAGGCAACAGCGGATCTCCGATAAACGGTTCGATCGATCCGTAGGCGTCCGGCATTTTTGCCGGGTCGCGCATTGTTTTGCCGGCCTTTTGCACGGCCTCGCCAAACTCAAAAAATCGAAATCCCGCCGGATCAGAAGCCAGCCTTTGCTTGAGCATCAAGTGAAGCTCGCCGGCCAGACGCGCGTATTCGGCGTCGATCGGGATCAGTTGAATCGTCGCGCGGACCTCACTCTTCGTGCTGTTTCCGCTCGACTGCTCCTGAAAATCCCGGAGCACAGGCAGCATCCGTTGCTTGAACTTTGTGCGGTAAAGTTCGCATAACTGCCGCGCCGTATCGCGCTCTTCAGTCCATTCCTGCGGGATCGTGATGCGGATGATCCCCGGATGCATGAAGGCGACCGAACTCAGATCGAACCCGACGACGAACCAATTTGCCTTCTTCACTCGAAATTCGTAGATCAGGTAGCCGGGCGTCTCGTTCGCGATCGGCAGGAATCGCGAATCCATGGCAGCGCGTTTCGCTGATTCGAAAAGCGCTGCGTCGCCCGAGACCGGTTCCGCCGAGGAAACGGTCCCGTCCGCGGCGATCACGATATTGACGCGGACCTTGCCGTCCGCGCCCATGTCCTGGGCTAACTCAGTGAACGTCGGCTTCGGAAGCTGGATCGCCTTTGCGGGCGCGATATTCCCCTTGACGTCGCCGACGGAATAGCGATCGGATTGATTCGGGTCGAAAAATTCACTGTTCGTAAGCGCCGGCGGACCTTTCGGCTTCTTCGACGTGCGTCCGGATTGGGGAAACACGGCGGCGACCGCCAACAGGATCAGAATTGCGATTCGAACACACATCACTTTTTCGCGGCCATACCGAGCAAAAGCGCGTCGGTGGCGATCTTGCGGTTGAGGTTCAGAACGAGCGAGCCGCGCAGTTCTTCGATCTCGCCCAGCCATCGCGCGAGTTGCCCGCTCCGGAATTCAGCCGACATCGACGCCAATTCGTTGCGGATATCGATGTTGACGATCTTTTCGGCGCCGCGTCCGATCGCGATCGCCCAAATGTCATGGATCAGCGAGCGGAGCCAATCGAGCCGGTCCGTGTATTCATCCTTCAGCTTCGGATCGGTGAGGGTCTCGCTGAGATTCATCAGCGACGCCAGATCCGGCCGATCGCCGCGGAGACTTTTCAGAATCTCGAGCATCGCACCGCGCTGGTCGCGGAACTTGGCGACATCGAACGACGCCGCGCGTCCGAGACTGCCGTCGGCGAGCCGCGCGACGATCTCGGCGTCCGAATTCGACATCCCTTTGTTCCGAATCAGGAACTCACCGATCCGGGACGGCGGAACCGGCGCGAATCGCAGCGTCTGGCAACGCGAACGGATCGTCTGCAACAGCCTGTCGGGGCGCGATGTGATTAGAAAGATGTGCGATGTTGCCGGCGGCTCCTCGAGTGTCTTCAGGAGCGCGTTCGAGGCCGCGTCGTTCATGCGGTCGGCGTCGTCGATCACGAAGAAGCGGGCCGGCGCTTCATACGGCCGGAAGTTTGCCTCGCGCTCGACCTCGCGGATCGATTTCACGAGGATGTTGTTGCGGCACGGAATTACCGTTCCCACGTCCGTATGCTCGCTGAAGAACACCCGCTCGAACTCCTCGCGCTTCGCGTCCGGCGACGGAAAGACGAATCTTCCGGTTCGGGCGCATGCCGAACACTTGCCGCAGCCTTCGCCGTCCGAAGGATTCGTACAAACGACCGCGCGTGCCAGTTCGAACGCGAACTGGCGTTTGCCCGTGCCTTCAGGACCAATGAACAAAAGCGACCGCGGAACGCGGCCGTGGCTGATCATCCGCCGCAAGACGGTCTTGATCTCTTCATTTCCGAGCAGGTCTTGGAACACAACAGAAAGTAAAAAGTACAAAGTAAAAAGTAAACGAAGGTCATAAACTGATCCCGCCGGGAACCGTTTTTACTTTTGCCTTTTTACTTTGATAGGAATTTCCCGACGATCGCGACGACTTTTTGATGAACTTCGTCGATCGATCCCGACGCGTCGACGACCCTGAATCTTTTGGGTTCGCGTTCGGCGATCCGGAGATACGCGTTGCGGACCCGGGCGTAGAAATCGGCGTCTTCGCGATCCATCCTATTTTGTTTCGTTTCTTCGTCCGGGCGGCCGGTTGTCCGCATGATCGCCTTTTCGATCGGAACGTCAAAAAAAAGCGTCAGATCGGGCTTCAGGCCGTCGGTTGCGATCTTGATCACCTGACTGACGAGTTTTTCGTCGAATCCGCGTCCGGCGCCCTGATAAGCGGCCGTTGCGTCAGCGTAACGATCCGAGATGACGATCTTGCCTTCCAAAAGCGCGGGCTTTACGAGGAAATTTACGTGTTGGGCGCGGTCGGCGGCGAAAAGAAGCAGTTCGGCCATCGGATGGACAGCCTCTTCAGTTTCGAGAAATGCCTCGCGCAGGCGCCGGCCGAGCGGTGTCCCGCCCGGTTGCAGCGTCGTCAGGACGTCATAGCCGCGCATGCGCAGGTCTCCCGCCAGAAGACGCAACTGAGTGGACTTGCCGCTGCCGTCGATGCCTTCGAAAGTTATGAATTTTCCGGCCAATTCGTTATTCGGGTTCGGGACGGCGCCTCTCGGGCGAAATGGTTGAGATCGCGTGTTTGAAGATCAGGAATTCCTGTCCGCCAGCGTCTATCAACACCGAGAACTTATCAAAGCTCTTGATTCTCCCGCCGAGGGTCGCTCCGCTCAAAAGGTGGATCTGAACGGTGATTTTGTCGCGTCGAGCCGAATTCAAAAAAGCGTCCTGGATGTTCTGCGCCGTTGATCTTTCCATAACTTTTTATCTTTCGATTTGCCTAGTCAGACGAATACCGAGGATTATAACAGATTTCGTAAGTGAGACAAGATAACCTTTTAGGCGGTCGCGCCCGCCGAAATCACGATCTTTTCCACGAAATCCGGATCATCGCCGAATCCGTCGAGCCAGGTCACTCCGGTCTCCTTTCTGAACCACGTAAGCTGTCGCTTTGCGTAGTTTCTCACATCCTGTTGCGTCTTCTCGACCGCGCTCGCCAGGTCGCGTTCGCCGCGAAGGTATTCGCAGACCCGACGGTAACCGTGCGCTCCGAGGGCGTTCGTATCGTCCCGGACACCTTCGTTCCTTAAACGAGTTACTTCTTCTACGAGTCCGGCGTCGAAGTGTTTCAAAGCGCGCTCGTTGATCCTCAAATAGAGCGCCTCGCGCGGCGGATTGAGCACGAAAATTCGGATCCGCGATGCGAATTCGGGCGCGTCGGCACGGTTCGGTTGGACCTCGGAGATCCGCATTCCGGTCTGCAGAAAGACCTCGAGCGCGCGCATGACGCGGACGTAATCGCGCGGGAACAGTCGCGCGGCGGCGACCGGATCGACCTCAGCGAGCATTTCATGAAGACGCTCCGGCCCCTCCGACTCGCGCACGCTCCGCAGATGTTCGCGGATCGCAGGATCGGTCTTCGGGCTCTCGAATAACGGTTGACGAAGTGTTCTGAGATAGAAGCCGGTTCCGCCGACGAGGATCGGGACGTTCCCGCGCGACTCGATCTCGGCGATTCTGTCGGCCGCGTCCCTCGCCCAATCGGCGGCCGTGTAATTGACGTTCGGATCGACGTAATCGATCAAATGATGCGGCACGCCGCGCATTTCTTCTTCGGTCGGTTTGGCCGTCGCGATCTCGATCCCGCGGTAAACCTGAACGGAATCGCAGTTGATCACCTCGCCGTTCCCGAGGCGCAGCGCGACGCTGACCCCGAGTTCGGTTTTCCCCGAAGCCGTCGGCCCGACGATCGAAATGATTGGCGAGATCTTGCCCATCCGTTAGGACAATTGTCCGAATGTTACCCGCGAAACGCAAAACGGATCAGCGAGATAACGACGGTCGCGGTCAGGATGAGGAGCGCGCCGATGATCTGTTTTCGGCTCAAATTCATGATCAATTCCTTTTATCCCAGATTGAACTTTCGGGCAACCGGCCGGAGTTCGGGGCCAATACCGGATGAGCAATCCACGCCGGTTGGGCCGATACCGGATCCGCATTCACCACTGCGCAACAGGACGTGAATCTTTACGCAGTGTTTTGCGGGAAAATCCGCGTTGAACATCGAAATCCATTGGCGCTCCTTTCGTTTACGCCAAGGCATGACCTTTGCCTATTTGAACGACGTATAGCCGTTTCCGTGGCTGGAAGATACGCAATTACCCGGAGGAGAAAATGGTCAGATTGAGAGAATACTTGGATCCCGACCGTCAGGGTCAGATCAATCCTTCCGTTTTCAAGACGGACAAGAACAAAAACAGGGTATATTGCGGGATGTGCGGCGGAATCTTTTTTGTCGATGACACGTTTTACGAAGCGATCATAGAAGCCATCAAGGAGACCTCCGAGAGCCCGTTCTTGTGCACTGAATGCCAGCAAGAATACGACGCGCTGGCGCACCGTTCCTGATTCGCCATGTACAAATTAACGATCAACGGGGAGTTACACAGTTTTGAACGGAAGACTTCGATTCTGAATGCTCTGAAATCCGTCGGCATCGAGGTGCCGACCCTTTGTCATGACGCGCGCCTGCTTGACGTCGGCGCGTGCCGGCTCTGCGTCGTGAAAGTCGCCGGATCGGAACGTCCGATCGTCTCGTGCGAGACCGACATCATCGACGGACTGGAGATCGAAACGCATACCGCGGAGCTCGAAGAGTCGCGTGTCATGAACCTCAAGATGCTCGCGAGGCGCTATCCGCGCGGCGCCTTCCGCGATTATCCCGACAAGCCGTTTCATCAGCTGGCGCGGAAATACGGCCTCACGGAAGAGGATTTCGCGGCGGACGTCAACGGCCGCAAGGCCGACGATTCGCATCCCTACATTCACGTCGACATGTCGCGCTGCGTCGATTGCTACCGCTGCGTCCGGATCTGCGACGAGGTCCAGGGACAGTACGTGTGGCAGGTTTTTGATCGCGGACGCAAGACTAAGATCACGCCGAATTCGGGAACGACGCTCCGCGCCAGCAGCTGCGTCAGTTGCGGCGCTTGCGTCGATACCTGTCCGACCGGCGCGCTCGAGGACAAATCGATCCTCGAAAAGGGAAGTCCGACGGACTGGACCCGTTCGGTTTGCCCGTATTGCGGCACTGGCTGCGAGATCGACGTCGGCCGCCGCGGACAGCAGATCGTCCAGATCAAGGCCGTTCAGGATTCACCCGTCAACCACGGACATCTTTGCGTCAAGGGCGCCTACGCCTTCGATTTTGTGCACGCACAAGACCGCGTCACCGAACCGATGCTCCGCGAGAAAGGCGGCGAGTGGCGGCCGGTTAGCTGGGACGAGGCGATCAAATTCACCGCGGACAAACTGAAAGAGATCGTCGAACGCGACGGACACAATGCGGCGGCCGTTCTCGGATCGGCCCGCGCGACGAACGAGGACAATTATCTCGCCCAGAAGTTTGCGCGCGTCTGCCTCGAGACGAACAACGTCGACAACTGCGCGCGTGTCTGCCATACGCCGTCCGCAGCGGCACTCAAGATGATGCTCGGCGCCGGCGCCGCGACAAACTCGTTCCGCGACATCGAACTCGCGAACACGATCATGATCTGCGGCGCGAACCCGACCGAGAATCATCCGGTGCTCGGATCGCGGATCAAACAGGCGGTCCGGCACAACGGCGCGAACCTGATCGTCATCGATCCGCGGAAGATCGAGCTGACGAGGTTCGCGAAGATCCACTTGCAGCTCAAGCCGGGAACGAACATCGCGATGCTGAACGGACTCGCGAACGTGATCATCCGGGAAGGACTGATCGACGAAGAGTTCATCAGGGCACGGGTCACGGAGTACGAAAAGTTTGCGGATTTTGTCGGCGACTTCACGCCCGAACGCGTCTCGGAGATCTGCGACGTGCCGGCCGAGATGATCCGCA
>JAKOSS010000205.1 GCA_029777145.1 Acidobacteriota bacterium
GAAAGGCGGCGTCGCTGATCTGGTTCGAGAACGTCTCGGCGAACGTCGGCGCTTCATCCGTGCGCTCGCGGACGACGACCGTTCCCGCGAACAGGTCGCCGATGCGCTGGTCGCGACTGCTCGCGAAGACCGAGATCAGGCCGATCGAATAGAACGGAATGATCGCGAACATCGGAAACGAATCAAAGATCCGAAGGAGATTGCGCGCGAGCGCTTCCCAGAACGTCACCGGCCGGCCGTCTTCGCGTATCACCCGCAGCTTCATCAATCGCTTACCGGGAGTCTGCCCGTTCCAGATCCATTCGAAAATTACGAAGTAGCCGGCGAAGATCGCGAAAACGATGAGAACCATCAGCGCGAGTGTCCATTTCGACATCTCCCGTAGGACCTCGCCCGGCTCGCCTTCGAGGTTTTCCAGACTCGCTCCGGTCCAGTAAAGCAGGCCCCAAACGACGACCAGCACCGCCATCAATTGAATGAAATGATCGATCGCGACGGCGATGAAACGGTTTCCGATCGAGGCGAGCGAGAACGCCAGCGGAACGCGCTCGGGCGTTTCGATGATCAGCGTTTCCTCGTTCGCGAAAACCGATGGGTCCATCTATTCGGGGTTGATCTTGAGAAACTTGCGCTTGCCGACCTGAATCAGGATTCCGCCGTCGAGCGAGACCTCGGCGTTGGTGTTCGAGACCTTCTCGCCGCCGATCTTAACGCCGCCTTGATCGATCAGCCGCTTCGCCTCTTTTTTCGAACCGGCGAGCCCGGTTTGCGCCATCAGTTCAGCGAGGTTGTAGCTTCCGGCAGCAACGCTCGTTTCGTCGATCTCGTCCGGCACTTCCTTGTTCACAAACCGCCGGTTGAACTCGTCCTCGGCGGCGCGGGCGTCAGACTGCGAGTGGAAATCGGCGATGATCGACTTCGCGAGTTCGACCTTCAGGTTCCGCGGATTTTCTCCGCCCGACTTCATCCGCTCGATGTCGGCCGGCGTCTTGTCGGTCAAAAGCTCAAAGTAGCGCCACATCAGATCGTCAGAGATCGACATGACCTTGCCGAACATCTCGTTCGGCGCCTCGTCGATGCCGATGTAGTTGTTGAGTGATTTCGACATCTTGTTGACGCCGTCCAGTCCTTCGAGCAGCGGCGTCGTCAGGATCACCTGGGGTTCCTGATCGTATTCGCGCTGGAGATTGCGTCCGACCATGAGGTTGAACTTCTGATCGGTCCCGCCGAGCTCGACGTCGGCCTCGAGCGCGACCGAGTCGTAGCCCTGCGTCAGCGGATAAAGGAGTTCGTGGAGCGAGATCGGGCGTTCTTCGCGCAGCCGTTTTTCAAAATCGTCGCGTTCGAGGATCTGCTTAACGGTCACATGCGAGCAGAGCCGGACGAAATCGGCGGCGTCGAACTTGTCCATCCACTCCGAGTTGAAGCGAATTTCCGTCTTTTCCGGATCGAGAAGCTTGAAGATCTGCGTCTTGTAGGTTTCGGCGTTGGCGTTGATCTCTTCGCGCGACAGCGGCGGACGCGTCACGTTCTTGCCCGAAGGATCGCCGATCATCCCGGTGAAATCGCCGATCAGAAAGATCGCCGTGTGGCCGAGTTCCTGAAACGCGCGGAGCTTGCGGATGACGACCGTGTGGCCGATATGGATGTCCGGCGCGGTGGGGTCGGCGCCGAGCTTCACACGGATCGGTTTCCCGGAC
>JAKOSS010000206.1 GCA_029777145.1 Acidobacteriota bacterium
AAAATCGCTCATCTATTTCGGCCGTATTTCTCGTGGGATGAGACCCATTCGTCGGCGATGACGGCGGCGCCGAGCGAGAGTTCGCCGCAGAGCGCGGTCGCGGCGACGATCTCGGCCAGTTTCTTTGCTTTTCCTTCGCCGTAGCAATCCATGAGTTCCAGGCATTCGCGCTGTGTCGGCAATCCCGTTCCGCCACCGTGCGTGGCGACGATCAGCGACGGGATCGTGACCGAGAAATAGTAATCACCGTTTTCCTTTATCTCGGCGTAAACGGCCGCGGCAGACGATTCGGCGACGTTCGCCGCGTCCTGGCCGCAGGCGATGAATATGGCGGCGATCGCGTTCGCGCTGTGCGCGCCGTTATTGTTGACGCCCGCCATGTATCCGCCGAGCTGAGATGTCAGCCGCGCCTCGAAGATCTTCGCGACGGGGACGCGCATCACGTCGTTCAGAATGTGGGCGGGAACGATCGCCTCGGCGATCACGCGTTTGCCGCGCGTGTGGAGCGTGTTCACGTACGACGACTTCTTGTCGGTCGCCATCGAACCTTCTAGTTGATAGCGTTCAACGCCCGGATAAACCGACGCAATCCAGTCGCACGCGGCCTTCGTCGCGCGGCCCGTCATGTTCTGTCCGGCGGCGTCGCCGGTCGTGTAGTTGAAACGGAGATAAAGAAACCGCGCGGCAGGGAATTGCTGGATGTCGCGGAGCTTGCCGACGCTCGTCGTCGTTTCGGCGTTTTGTTTGATCGCTTCGAAGTTCGCCGTTACCCAAAGTCCGAAATCGCGCGCCTCGCGGGCGGTCGCGAACGCGAAAACCGGAGCGCGCTGCATCGCGTCGTCGACGACCGTCGTGCGCACGCCGCCGCATGCGCGCAGCAGCTTCATCCCGCGGTTGTAGCTGGCGACGAGCGTCCCTTCGGTCGTCGCGAGCGGAACATAGAATTCACCTTTCGCGTGTTCGCCGTCAATGAGGAGCGGACCGGCGATCCCGATCGGGACCTGCGCGGCGCCGACGAAGTTCTCGATGTTCCCCGGAAGCAGCGCCGGATCGATCGAATATGAACCGACATGATCGAGCGCCGTGCCGGTCTTTTGACGGGCGAATTTTCGCCGTGCCTCGGCCGCTTCACGGGTGTAATCGTTGTCGCTGCGCGGGATCTTCATCAGTATTCAGCCCGTTTGAGGTCATCGGTGAGCCGCGATCCGTCGTCGTAAATCCAATCGTCGATCAGCCACCTGCCGTTAACCTTCTTCACTTCAACTTTGTAAGTCGTTACAAAATCGCCGCCGCACACCTTCGAAAGATAGAACTTTACACTGACGGTTGATCGGTTGGCGCTTGTCTTTCCCGCGCCGAAAACGAGTCGGTCCGGATAAAACTTGCCCATCCGGTAGCACTCGTCCTCGGGAACGAACGGGAAGGCGTCGAAGTGCGGCTTGTCGGTCGGATTCTTCTTCAGGTAATCGCGTTCTCGCCGAAGTTCGTTCTCGAAAAGACGGGTCAGCGCGGGCGAGAACCAACTCTTACGGACGTTCAGTCCTTTCTGATCGAACGCTTGATTGCGGGCGTTGTTGAAAGTGTAGAACGATCGGACGGTTTGGACCGGACCGCTCTTCTGCGCGAGCGCCGTCCCCGCCAAAAGCGCGATTGTTAGGATAAGTGCCTTGAATTTCATATGGTTGACGCCCCTTATCAGCCGTCTTCCGCGTAATACGCCTTTCGCGAGGCGTTCATATCTCACGCGGAGATCGCGAAGATCGCGAAGTTGCAATCCGAAATTCCTTTGCGGACTCCGCGAACTTTGCGTGAGACCGTTCTTTCTCTCGCGGAGACCGCTAAGCTCGCGAAGATAACTTTTTGTGCGCCTTTGCGACCTGGCGGGAAAACCGGCGTTTGAAGATCACGGATCGTGTTCCCGCAAAGGCGCCAGGACGCAAAGGAAAACCAAGGATCAACTCGATCGTACCGAACTCACGACTCACGACTCACGACTCCTGACTCACGACTCACGACTCACGACTCACGACTCATGACCCAACATCAAACACCCGACCGAAATAGTCGGAGATCTCGGACGTCAGCTGATCCCGTTTCCGTTCGTCGATCCCTGCGAGTTCGCGCGCGAGTTTCTTCTTGAACTCGAGCTGCATCTGGCGCGCGATCTGGATCCGCTGAGCCTGCGGCGACCCGGCGCCGTGCATCGACTCGGTCAAATACCCGACCGCGTTGCGGCCGAGCGTCATGTTCTCGATGAGCCGCAAGATTCGCACGCGATATTCGGTCGGGACATCGGCGCGTCCCTTCAGATACTTTTCGAGCAGCGCCCCGACCGATTCGCTTTTCAGATCCTTTTCGGACGGCATCGTGACGACAAGCCCTCCGGCCAGATCCTGAGCGAGCCGCGAGATCTCGTACGGCATCTTCGTGACGTGGTGTTTGCAAACATTTGCGATCATGTCATCGCAAATATACGCGCCCGACGCGGTCGATTTCGACTGATAACTCGAAGCGATCCCGGTCGCGTAGATCGTCTCGTTGAGATGCGTCATCTCGACAAGCTTGTCCTTGATATGTGAAGCCTTTTCGGCGCCGTTATACTCGGCGATCTGCGCCGCCGCACCGATCAGGACGTCGCCGACTCCGCTTTTGCAGACGTACGACCGCCGGTGATAGCAGGTGAAGCGCTCGACGAGCATCGACGCGTACTCCGCCTCGCCGTCCATGAACACGAGATCGTTCGGGATGAATACCTCGTCGAAGATGATCATTGCTTCCTGACCGCC
>JAKOSS010000207.1 GCA_029777145.1 Acidobacteriota bacterium
ATAATCCGACAGCCGCTTATGAAACTCGCGCGATTTCATTTGATCTTCGGAATACTACTGTTCGCCGCATTCCTCGTCACGGGACAGTTCATGCGCCGGGATTTCCCCGACAAATCGGTTATCGACCAAGAGTTCCGGATCCTGATGCGCTCGCGTCACATTTACATTCTGCTGGCATCGTTGTCCCACGTTCTGCTTGGCGTTTACTTTCAGACGTCGGCAGCGGCGCTGAAGCGACTCGTCCAATACGCCGGTTCGGTACTGCTCACGGCGGGCGGCGTACTTCTGCTTTACGCGTTCGTCTTCGAGACATATTCCAATCATGGATATTCGCAGTTTTCTCGGAACGGCCTCTACATCGTTCTTGCCGGGACGATCTTTCATCTGATCGGGGGACTTCGGGTACAATCAAGCGTCGATGAATGAGATGATTCGGGTCCTCGTGATCGAAAGCCAGGTACTGATAAGACTCGGGATCGCCTCGGTCCTTTCTGCCGAGTCCGGAATCTCGATCGCGGGCGAGGCCGAAACGGGCGCGGGTGGCTTTGAACAATTCGTCGAAATCAAGCCCGACGTCGTGATCCTGAGCCTGCGAATGCCCGACTCGTGCGCCATCGATCTTCTTGCTGACTATTTCAACGCCGACCCGAAAGCGCGGATCATTATTCTTGCCGAACATGCCGGAGATGCCGAGATCAGCAAGACGCTCAAGATGGGAGCGCTCGGTTACATCTGCAACGATGTTTCGCCGACCGAATTGGTCGATGCCGTGCGAACGGTCGCTTCCGGGCGAAAGTTCATTCCGGGAGATGTCGCGGCGATCCTCAGCGAACACTTCGGAAGCGAAGAACTGACAAAGACCGAATCGCGCGTGCTGAACATGATCGTCGGCGGAATGAGCAACAAGGAGATCGCGTTCGCGCTCGACGTCAGCGAGAACACGGTCAAGACGCATATCAAGAACATTTTTGAAAAGCTCGGCGTTTCCGACCGGACATCGGCAGCGACGACGGCTATCAGACGCGGACTGGTGCGCGTGGATTTCAATTCGTAGGGGAACTATGAACCGAAGAGAACTGTTGATGAGCGCGGCCGCGTTGTCGCTGCTTTCGGCGCCGGCGATCGGGGCCAAATCGGGATCGAAGACCAAGATGATCAAACCCAATCGGTTAAGAAACGGCGACACGGTCGGCGTCATCGCGCCGTCGAGCGCGCCTCCGACGGAGGACTTCGACCGCGCGATCGCAAATGTCGAGTCGTACGGTTTCAAGGTGAAGATCGCGAAATCCGCCAGAAACAAGAAGGGATTCCTTGCGGGCACCGATCAGGAACGTCTCGACGATCTGCATTGGGCGTTCTCCGATCCCGACGTCAAGGGCATCTGGTGCGTACGCGGCGGCTACGGCGCGGGCCGCCTTTTGCCCGCCATCGATTACAAACTGATCGCGAAGAATCCGAAGATCCTGATCGGGTATTCCGACATTACAGCGCTGCATTTGGCGATCTCGCAGAACACCGGCTTGGTCACGTTTCACGGGCCGGTCGGGACGTCGGCGCCGGTCGACTACACGAAGACGCACGCGCTGGACGTGTTGATGAATCCTACGACGCCGTACCGGATCGACCTTTCCGAATACAATACGAAGCAGGAAGCGAGCGTCTTCAAAACGGAAACCATTACCGCCGGCAAGGCCCGCGGACGACTCATCGGCGGCAACCTGTCGCTGGTTTCGGCTCTTGCCGGAACGCCGTTCGGTATGCGCGACGTCAAGGGCAAACTGCTGTTCCTCGAGGACGTCGGCGAGCAACCGTACCGCATCGACCGCATGCTGACACAGTTGCTGCAAAGCGTCGATATGAAATCGCTCGCGGGGATTGCGCTCGGAGTTTTTGCTGATTGCGAAACGAAGGACAAGGAGTCGCAGTCGTTGATGGACGTTCTCCGTGACCGACTCGGCAATCTCGGAATTCCGGTCATTTACGGACTCTCATTCGGCCATATCCGCGAACAGTTCACGCTCCCGGTTGGGATCGATGCCGAGATGAACACCGCGGATGCGACGGTAACGTTTCTGGAAACGGCGGTTTTGTAAATTCCACAAATTCCAGCCTTCGGCCGATTCCAGGATTCCAGCATTCACGCGTCGAGTCATGGAATCTTTGGAATCTTGGAATCTGGAATCGGCCATAGGCCGCCTCTCCCCCAAAAGTGTGAGACTTCCTTCCCCGCAATTGATGATGTGCTGCTGACGTTTATCTTGTAACCTTGAAAATACGAACAAGGAGGTAATCATGATCAAAGTCAGAAAGAGCAACGAACGCGGGCACGCCAATTACGGTTGGCTCGACACGTTTCATTCGTTTTCATTTAACACCTATTACGATCCGAACCACATGGGATTCCGCAGTCTGCGGGTCATCAACGAGGACTACATCGAACCCGCGCAGGGATTTCCGACGCACGGACACCGCGACATGGAGATCATCACCTACGTGATCCGCGGCGAGCTGTCACACAAGGATTCGATGGGGAACGGAACCGCGATCCTGCCCGATGAAGTTCAGCGGATGACGGCCGGAACGGGAGTTCTGCACAGCGAGTACAGTTCACCGACCGACCGGACGCACTTGCTGCAGATCTGGATCCTGCCCGAGGCGAACAACCTCGAGCCGGGTTACGAGCAAACATCGTTTCCGCGTGACGAAAAACGCGGGAAACTGAAACTCGTTGCGTCGCGTGCCGGAACGGACGGCTCGGTCACGATCCATCAGGACGTCTCGCTTTATGCGTCCGTTCTGGCGAATGGCGAGGGTGTAACGTTCGAACCGAAGGCTGACCGCCATGTTTGGATACAATTGATCTCGGGAAGTCTTGAAGTGAACGGGACGGCGCTCGAGCCTGGCGACGGAGCCGCGATCAGCGGCGAATCGTTGCTGACGATCACGGCCGGCGCGGACGAAACCGAGTTCCTGCTGTTCGATCTGAACTGAGAGAACCAATTATTGAGACTTGAAAGTTGAG
>JAKOSS010000208.1 GCA_029777145.1 Acidobacteriota bacterium
CAGGACATCATCGAGGTCGCGAAGGCCTTCACCGGTTGGACGATCGCCGATCCGCGCGGCTACCGCAAAGCTGCGGCGCGCGACATCAAGGGTCAGGAGAATCGTCAGCTCGAAAGGATTCAACGGATGGCCGGCGTCCCCGACGATATCGAGTCGGGTGAATTCTATTTCAACGCGCGACAGCATGAACGCGGCGCGAAGACAGTGCTCGGACAAAAGGTAGACGAAGGCGGCATCAAGGACGGGCTGAAGGTCATCGACATCCTCGTGAACAATCCGTCGACGGCGCGGTTCATCGCCAAGAAACTCGCCGTGAAATTCGTCAGCGACAATCCCGATCCGGCGTATGTCGACCGCATCGCGAAGGCGTTTCAGGAATCGAAGGGCGACATCAAATCGACACTCCGCGCCGTCTTCAACGACAAGGAATTCTTTGCGCCCGAGAATTATCGGGCGAAGATCAAGACGCCGTTCGAACTCGCCGTCAGCGCGATCCGCACGATCGGTGCCGACACGAACGGCAGCCCGGCGTTCATCGCCATGCTCAATAAGCTGGGTGAAGTTCCGTACGGATATCAGGCGCCGACCGGCTATCCCGACACGGCCGAGGATTGGGTTAATACGGGAGCGTTGCTCGAACGGCTGAACTACTCGGTCGCGCTCGCCAGCAACCGGATCCCGGGAACGCGCGTCGATCTGTCAAGATTCGCGTCGGATTCGAAGGCGACGATCCTCGACAAGACGATCGCGACGGTGCTCGACAACGACGTTTCGGCGGCGACCAAACAGACGCTGACCAAACAGATCGAACAACCGCTCCCCGAGGTCAAAGCGCCGGAGGAGAACGACGAACTCGAGATGACAAACCTGCGCGGGCAGGGACAGCAGGGCCAGGGCAACCGCCAGGCGCGGCTCCTTCCACCAAGCGGCAACCCGGATGTCTTCAAGATCGTCAGCCTCGTGCTCGGAACGCCGGAATTTCAGAGACAATGAATGAGTGAGCAGTGAGCAGTGAGCAGATAAATTTGCGGTGCTCGCAGTTCGAAATTCAAGGTTCAAGATTCAAGAATTTCCTCTTCTTGAATTTTGAACCTTGAATTATTGCTCACCACTGACCACCAACGAGGCTGCTCACTGCTCACGGCTTACTGCTTACCGTCACCGTATATCCCACAACAAACGGGCGTGAGGCGACAAAGATCCGGTCCTTGTCGTCGATCGCGATCCCGAAGACCTGTTTTGTCGGGAATTCGTTGAGATAATTTCCGTTCGAATCGAAGATCAGGACGCGGTCGGTTTCGCTTGCGTAGACACGCCCGGCGGAATCGACGGCGATGTCCGTCGGATATGAGGCGAACATTCCTTTGGGTGATCGATCCTGGATATTCTCCGATCGGCCGGCGAACCGATTGAGCAGCGAGCCCTCCGGCGATAGTTTGAAGATGGCATACTTCCGGCTGTCGATCACGTAGAAATTCCCCGTGCCGTCAACCGCGATGTTCTTGATGTCGTCGATGTTCAGATCCTTGGCGAGTTTGACGACTCTTTGCTTTTCGCCGTTCGCACCCAAGACCGCGATCTCGCTCCGGCGCGTCGAGACATAAGCCTTACCGTCGAGTCCAAGCGCGATGTCGGTCGCAAAATCGACGCGCGTCGTGCCCAACTCCTCGCCTGAAGTCGAGTCGAACCGCTTCAGATCGTAACCTTGCAGAGCATAAAGCGTGCCCTTCCGATCCACTTCCAGCGCATCAACGGATCGGTTCGTATCGGCGGTGATCTGCATCTGGAACTTGCCCTCTGAATCGAAGACCTGAACCCGTCCGCCGCTCATGTCGGCCGAAAAGATCCGTCCGTCGGCAGCGACGGCGACCGTGCGATTGTCCTTGAATTTGCCGGCGCCGACGCCTTCGCCGCCGAAGCGCAGGAATTCCTTCGCGATCGACGGTTTCTCGGTCGTTCCTACGCCAGGCGTGGAAGTTATCTGAACCGACCGGTCGATCACCCGCGTCGCGGTCTGCGAGACCATGTAGAAGACGAAGACGATGATGCCTCCGACAAGAAGCATCGATCCGACGATGATCGCGATCACCGAACCGCCGATGCCGATCGCCGCCTTTTTGACGACATTCGGATCGACATTGATCCTCTGTACCTGGCGCGGCGAC
>JAKOSS010000209.1 GCA_029777145.1 Acidobacteriota bacterium
GCTGAAATTCACTGAAGACGTCCTGAAAGAGAATCCGAAGGCGAAGCTCCCGATGATCGGAGTTCGGGTCAAACTCTACTCAAAGGGCTCCGGCAAGTGGGAGAAATCCGGTGGCGAAGCGGCGAAGTTCGGGCTCACGACGACCGAGATCCTCGAGGTGATCAGACGCCTTGCGGTCGCTGGCCGAACCGAGATGCTCAAGCTCCTGCATTTCCACATCGGATCGCAGCTCACCGATATCAAGCGGATCAAGAACGCGATGAAGGAGGCTGCCCGGACATACGCGAAGATCCGGCAGATGAACATCCCGATCCAGTATTTAGACGTCGGCGGCGGCATGGCCGTCGATTACGACGGATCGCGGACATCGTTCGAATCGTCGGCCAACTACAACGCCCGTGAATTCGCGAACGACGTTATCTACGTCATCAAGACCGTCTGCGACGACGAGAACGTCCCGCACCCGGATATCATTCAGGAATCCGGACGGTATCTTTCGGCGTACCATGCGATCCTGATCACCAATGTTCAGGACGAGATCGAAACCGTCGTCGAGGACATCACGCCGATGAAGGTCGATGAGGACGATCCACAGGTCGTCAAGGAACTTTACGATCTTCGCGAAACCATCAACGGGAAGAATTACCGCGAGTACTATCACGACGCACTGGAACACCGCGAGGAACTGTTCCAGATGTTCAATCTCGGTCTGATCTCGCTTGAGGACCGCGGCAAGGGCGAAGTTCTTTTCTGGGACGTTTGCGAGCGCGCCGACGGTTACGCGCAGCAGAAGAAGTACGTTTCGGAGGAATTTGACGAACTGAGACGGTTGCTCTCGACGAAATATCTCGCCAACTTTTCCGTATTTCGCTCGATGCCGGACAACTGGGCGCTCGAACAACTGTTCCCGATCATTCCCGTTCACCGGCTTAACAAGAAGCCGAACGAATTCGCGACGCTTTGCGACATCACCTGCGACTCCGACGGGATCGTCGAGAAATTCGTCGATCTGCACGACGTCAAACCGGTTCTCGAGCTGCATAAATTGGAAGGCAACGAACCGTACTATCTGGCGATGCTGCTCGTCGGCGCCTATCAGGAAGTGATGGGCAACAATCACAACCTATTCGGTGTTCCGCATGAAGCTCACGTTCACGTCGGCGACGACGGTTACATCATCAAGAAGGTGATCCACGGTGCGACGCTCGGAGACACGCTCGCCACGGTCCGATTTGACCGAACGCAAATGCACGAGCAATTCCGCAAGATCGTCCAGCGGCGGATCAAAGACGGCGAACTGTCCGAAAAGGAAGGACATGAGCTGATCGAGTATTACGAGTCCGAGATCAACGCGTATACGTATTTGACGCCCAACGGCCATTAAATCGCGGACTATCGGCAAAACGATTTATTAAAAGATTATTTGGAGAAATTATGGTAGCTCAAAAGAAATCGAAATCTTCGAAATTCCTGACTGTGCCGACACGGCCGGTTCCGGTTGATCGCGACCGGTCGGTTGCCGGCCTCCTCGAAAAGATGGAAGGCGCGGGTTTTGGTGCAAAGCAACTTGCGGAAGCGCATCGGATCTGGCTCGACATGCTGGACGACAACACGACGATCTATCTTTGCGGATCAGGAAATCTGATCCCCGCGGGAATGCGTCGGTTGCTTGCGTACGTCATCAAGAACCGATTCGTCGACGTCCTCGTGATGTCGGGAACGGTTCTCTTCCACGACATCCACGAAACGCTCGGACGCAATCACTTCCAGGGCCATTCGTCGATGTCTGACGAGGAACTCGAAGCATCGGACGTGCTCCGCGTTGGCGACACGCTCGCCAATGCCGAGGAATATCACGAAGCGGACGAATGGATCGGAAGCGTGATCAACCAGTTGGAGTTGGCCCGTTCATATTCCGTCCGCGAGTTTCTGCACCTTCTCGGCCGTGAACTTGCCGAGATCGCCCATGAGGACGGATTGCTGACGGCGGCGTTCAAATCGCGCGTTCCGGTCTTCTGCCCGGACATTCTTTCAAGCGAATTCGCGGTCGGCATCGCCCGTGCCCGATTCGAGAAGAAGATCCAGTTCTCGTTCGATACCGCGCAGGACACGCTCGAGATCATGCAGATCGCGAACCGCACGCGGAATTCGGGTGTCATCACGCTCGGCTCGACGCACAGCCAGAAGATGGTCGATGTGACGGAAGTTTCGTCATACATCACGCGGACGAACCCGCGCGGCCATAAATACGCGGTCAACATCACGACTGACTCGGTCCCGCTCGATATCCGGACGCCGAGCTACGGCGGCACGCACACGCAGGTTTTCGGACGGCTGTTGCGCGGCGCGACGACGGCGTTCGTTCCGGCCGATCCTTCGATCGCCCTGCCGATGCTGATCACGGCCCTTTCGCAGACCGCCGCAAAGTATATGAAGGGACGCAAGCGGCCGAGTTTTGCGTTCAGCGGCAAGGATCTCGGGATCGATATTCCGTAA
>JAKOSS010000210.1 GCA_029777145.1 Acidobacteriota bacterium
GCCGGAAGTTCGCGGTTGTAGAAGATCCCGTATCCGCCGCGCAGCACGGTCTTCTGGTTTCCGAAGACATCGAACGCAAATCCGACGCGCGGCCCGAAATTGTTCGTGTCCATATCGTGGATCTTTTGGCCGACCGGCGTGTACGAAAGCGTCTGAAGGTCGAAATTCTGCAGAAGCCCGTCTTTCTCGCGGCTGACGGTGCTGACTTCGTAGCGCAGTCCGAGATTCAGCGAGAGACGCCGATGCGCCTTCCAGTCGTCGTTGATGAAGAACGAAACGTTTTCGTTGGCGTAGTTCAGTTTCGGATTTCCCTGACGCGCGATGACGAACGGCGCGTTGTTGCCGAAGTCGCTCATCGAGAAGAACGTCAGCGTGTCCTGCGTGAACGACTGCGCCGCACGGCGGTTGAAGCGCAGGTCGCCGCCGATCTTCAGCGAATGGTTCCCGCGCACCATCGTCAGCGTGTCGAGGAACTGGTAAACGACGCCGGTCCGTTCCTGATCGAACTGCGCCGGGCCGATCGGATTGATCCGGAAGTCGACGAACAACAGGTCGAATCGCGGAAGGCTCGTATCGCCGGCGCCGACGTGCGTATAGTTGTGGTTGATACCGAATCCGAATTCGTTCGATGTCGAACCGTTGAAGAAGTAATTGTGCGAGACCTTGAAGAGCTGCACGCGAAGCTTGCCGTTCGCGAGCTGGGCCGACCCCACGCCGTACGGCGTATCGGTCTTCGAATCGTTGATGTTGTAGCGCGCCGAGAACTGGCTCTTGTCGCTCTGCAGCCAATCGATCTTGAACGACCCCGTGTCTTCACGGAGTTTCGCGATCCGCTGGCCGTTGTAGAATCCGAGGTCCGCACTGTAGGCGGACGTCGGCAGCGGAAGCGACGATACGACCGGCGCGATCGTTGCATTCATCGAGCTGCGGAACGCGGCCGTCGGAACGAGCACGTTGAACGCCTGTCCGCGCTCCTGGCGGACGCCTTCGTAATTTCCGAAGAAGAAGACCTTGTCCTTGCTGATCGGACCGCTCAGATTCCCGCCGAATTGATTGAGGCGAAAACGCTGTTTGCCGGCAAGGGCGTCGTTTGAGTCGAGCGCTTCGTTTCGGAAGAAGTCAAAAATGCTTCCCCTGAACGCGTTCGTGCCGGACTTCGTGATCGGATTGATCACCGCGCCGAGCGCCTGTCCGTACTGCGCCGAATAGTTCTGTTCGACAACCTGTACTTCCTGGATGCTGTCCATCGAGACGCGATTGACACGCGATTCGATACGCCCGAGAACGTTTGACGTTCCGTTGACATCGACGCGGCTGGCATCGATTCCGTCAACCAAAACGCTCGTTCCACCGAACGTCGAAGGAATTCCGTTGATCGTCGTCTGAAATTGGTTCGTCGACTGGACCGATCCGGGAACGGTCGAGAGCAACTGCGTAAAATCGCGTCCGTTGACCGGATTGTCGGCGACGCGGGCGATCCCGATCGTGTCTCCGATGGTCGACGTTTCAGTGTCCGTCGGAGTCTGGGCCGCGACCTCGACGACGGCGTTCACGCCGCCGACGCTCAGTTTGACGTTGACCCGCAAACGATCTCCGACTGAAAGCCGGACGTCGCTGATAGTCGATTCCTGAAATCCGTTCGCCTTGGCCGTCACCTTGTACAAGCCGGTCGAAAGCGACGGGATCTCGTAATAACCTTCGCCGTTCGTCGTCGCCGTCCGCGTCTCGTTCGTGCCGACGTTCATCACCGTGACCGTTGCGTTCGCCACCGCGGCGCCGTTCGAATCTTCGACCTGGCCCGTGATCGTTCCCGTGTTCGACTGGGCGAATAGTCCGAGCGCGAAGACAACGACTGCAGCGGCAAGCGACGCCGTTTGCCTGATTTTCTTGCTAATTTGATTACTCATGGTAAGCCTCCACTTATCTCCAATTTGATTAAACCTGCGTGCAGTCGGTCTTGACCGGCAGTGCCGCAACCGCGGCGAAATCCGGCGTCCAGACCCCTTCTTTTTTCGGATAGAACCGTTCGAGCATGTCGGCGGTCATCGGAACCGTCGGAATGACGTCCCGTTCGTCGACGGCGAGACCGTTGTAAAGCTTGATCGCCGCATCGACGCACCGCAGCCCGACGTACTCCGGGAACATCGCGGCACTGACCTTCAACGCCTCGCGGCGCATCAGCCATTCCTTTTCGTGCTCGCCGGCAAGCCCGAAACCCGCGATCGTCACGGTATCCGGGTCGAATCCGGCGGCAAGGTATCCTTCGTAGGCGCCCTGTCCGGTCTCGTCGTCCATCGCGAAGATGACATCGACGTCGCCGGTTCGGGTCAACGTCTCGAGCGCGATCGCGCGGGCGATCGACGGTGTCGCCTCGCCGTTGATCGAGGCGACCACGACGGCGTCGGGCTGGACCTTGCGGACGCCGTCCGCAAATCCTTCGCTGCGCAGAAGACACGGCCTGAGCGTCGGCAGCCCGACATCGAGGATCCGGAGCGGAGCACCGTCAGCACCGCGGACGTTCTCGCCGATCCAGACTCCGAGGTCGTAGCCGGCGTCGTAATCGCAGATCGCAACCATCGTCGCCATTCCTTCGACTGGATTTGCTTCGATCGCGACCGGCTTTCCGGCTTCGGCGGCGAGACGCAAGATCTCTTCGAGGCCTTCGGTCGCGGCCGGCGTAAGGATCAGGGCGTCGGTCGAAGCGAGAAGTTCGCGGGCCTGCTCGATCTGGTTCGGAACGCTCAATCCCGCGTCGCGAACCACGATCTCAGCGCCGTACTGCGCCGCGCGCCGCGACAGGACCTCGATCACGATCTGATACCAGATGTGAAAGCTGTAGTTCGTCAGATAGCCGATCTTTTTCGGCGTCCTCTCCGCCCCGACCAGCGGTACCGCCCTGATCGCGTCGTCGAGACGCGGCGGGGGCTTGTATTCCGCTGCCGGCGGATGGTTATCGGTTGCTGTTTGACTCATATTTCTCCTTTTCGTTTTCAATCCTTGGGTTGATCCTTTGTCTTCGGAACGCCGCCGATCTGGGTCAACAATCCGCCGTCGACGGTCCAGATCGCGCCCGTCACGAACGACGAGTTCGAGTGAGCGAGGAACGCGACGACCTCGGCGATCTCCCGCGGCTTCGCGATCCGGCCGATCGGATGCATCGCATTGCACGCGTCGTAAACCGATTGCGGATCGGGATCGAGCGACGCGGCCCATTCGAGCATCGGCGTATCGACCGTTCCCGGGCAGACGCAGTTCACGCGGATGTTCTCCGCGGCGAAATCCATTGCCATCGACCGCGTCAGGCCGAGCATTCCGTGCTTGCTCACCGTGTAGGCGAGGACGTTCTGTTGACTCGCGAGCGCCTGAACGGACGAAACGTTGACGATCGTTCCGCCGCCGGCGTCGCGCAGGTGCGGGATGACGCTCCGGGCCGCGTTCCAGGCGCCCCGCAGATTCACGCCGATGACCTCGTCCCATTGCTCGTCGGAGGTCGTGACGGCGGTTCCGTAGCGCTGGATGCCGGCGCTGACGACGAGTGAATCGAGATGGCCGAACGTCTCGCGCGCCGCACTGACCGCGCGCTTCACGGCATCGGCATCGGCGACGTTGACGCGCTCAAAGATCGCCGAGCCGCCGTTCGCTTCAATTCGAGCGAGGGCCGCGTTGCCGGCGTCGGCGTCCCAATCGAGGATCGCCACCGACGCGCCGCGTTCGGCGAGAACTTCGCATACCGCTTGACCGATCCCGAGCGCGCCGCCGGTCACGACGATCGCTTTTCCGTCAAATCTCATATCGCCTCCGCTGTACCGTCGTTGCCATTGCCGACATCATCGGCCGGGTGCTCTTTCGGCGGCGGTAAGTGTTTGTACCAAGTGAAATAGAGAAGCACGGTGGCGACCGCGACGATCGCCAGAAGCGTGAACGCGATGGAGAGGCGATGAAGCACGAGATAGAGCATCGAGACGTACAACGCGGTGATCCCGACCAGCGCGATGCCGGTGTTCAGGAGTTCGCGCGAGAACGGCGACTGCTTCCTGAATTCGGGATCCTCGGCGAGAACCGCCTGCCGCGCCGGCTGCCAGAACCCGGCCGGTTGGACCTTGCGGTAGAAATTTTTGAGCGTCTCGACGTCGGTCGGTTCCGTGAGCACCGCGACGGCGATCGTGATGCATATCGAGGCGATCGCGATGATCGGGAACCCGACATAAAGCGGCAGCGAATCGATTACGCCCGTCTGTTCGGCGAAGACCTGCCCGAGCGACAGCGCCATCCCGCCGAAAACGCCGGCGGCGTAGCCTTGTCCGTTGAGCCGCCACCAGTACCAACGCAGCACGTTCGGCGGCAGGATCCCGGCCGCGAGCGTCCCGAAGATCCACAGGAATGCGGTATTGATCGAGGTTCCGAAGAACGAGATCATCAGCCCGACGATGATCAGCAATGCCGAAGCGATGTAACTGACCCGCACGAGCGTCTTTGCGTCCGCGTCGGGATTGATGTAGCGCTGGTAAACGTCTTTGACCAGATACGCCGCGCCGCCGTTGACGGTCGAACTGAAGGTCGCGAGAAAGCCCGAAAGCAGCGCCGCGAGCATGAATCCGACGAGTCCGACGGGCAGCATCGAACCGATGATCAGCGGGAGCGCCGTCTCCGGATCGGCCTTCAGCTTTTCGTCGAGCATCACGTTGCCGATCCCCATGATCGCCATCACGGCGATGGCCATCGCGAAGGACCAGCGGACGGTGTGAATGACGCCCCACAAGGCGCCGAGTTTCGAGGCGTCGCGCTCGTCCTTGGCAGCCAAGAAGCGCTGGAAATCGTAAAGCTGCTCGGGTCCGCTGAGGCACAGCAGAAGTCCCTTTGCGACCCAGACCGCGACGAGCGCGCCGAACAGCGAATAGTCGGTCCCGCCGGTGACGAGCCCGCGGAAAGACTCGGGCCGGATCGACGGCATGATGTCCTGCCAGCCGGCCGGGATCTTCGAACTGAAGACCGCCGGATCGAAATGGAGATAGCCGATGATCGCGAACACGATCGCGCCGGTCGAAAGGACGATCGTCTGGACGATCTCGACGCGGACGATCCCGTGAAATCCGCCCAGAATCACATATAGCCCGGTGACGCCGAGGATCAGCAGCGCGCAGACGTTGGGCGAGAACGGCAGAAAGATCGCGCCGAACTTGCCCATGCCGATCGCCGAGTAACCGAGGAGCGCCGAGATCGTCAGGATCGCGAACAGCGTATACGAAAGCCGCGCGATGTCGCCGGCGCGCCCTTCGCCGAATCGGGTCTTCATCCACTCGGCGCCGGTCATCGCGTCGGACCGGCGGATCCACTTGCCCATGTAGGCGAGGTAAAACGCCGTGATCGGGAATCCCCAGAGCCAATGGACCCACATTCCTTTCAGCCCGAGCGCGATGAACGTCGAGACGATCCACATCGTCCCGGTGATGTCGAAATACGAGCTCGAACCCGACATCGCGAGCGCCCACCACGGCAACTGCCGTCCGCCGAGAAAGTACGAAGACATGCCGCGGGCCGCGCGGCGCTTCATGGCGAAACCGATGCTCATGATCACGGCGAGATAAACGACGACGATGATCTGGTCTAGAACGGATAGATTCATGTTTTTTCCAAGACTTTCTCTTTACTTATGACAAAGTCCCTAAAGCTGCGCCCGATTTGAATCGGCCCGGGACATATTCACGTTTGCTTTTATCGTTTGGCGACCTGGCTATCGCCCGAATGCGTGTTCAGCATGGTCCAGCAGCGACGGAAGCCGGCTTTCCCAGTAATCCCAATCGTGTCCGCCTGGAGCGGCGACAAATTCGAAACCGATGCGGCGCGATCCCAGCAGCTCGGCAAACCGCTCGTTCGCCCCGAGGAACGGATCGTCGACGCCGCAATCAAAGTAGATCCCCGGGAATGCTTCGGCCGGCGCCTCTGCGGCGATCCGAAAGACATCATTTTCGACCCGCGAACGGTTGTCGGCTCCGCCGAAAACCGACATCACCGACGGCAGCAATTCTTCCTGACCGGGAACGTCCGCCGCGGGATGCATGCGGGTCACATCGAACGCGCCGCTCATCGATCCCGCGAACGAGAAGAGATCAGGATGTTTCATCGCGAACTTGAACGCGCCGTAACCGCCCATCGACAAGCCGGCAATCGCCCGCATCGAACGCCGTCCCCCGACGTTCCAAACCGATTCGACATGCGGCAAAAACTCCTCGACGAACGACGTTTCGTAACACTCGGAGGGCGAGCAGACTCCGTCCGTGTACCATTTGTCGCCGCCGTCGGCGAGGACGACCGTCATCGCTCGTCCGTCAATTCGCTCCGCCAAAGTTGTCAGCTCGGTCCAGTTATCGCAATTTCCAAAGAGCCCGTGCAGTAGAAAAAGTACGGGACGATTTTCCGTTTTGCCGTCACGTGATTCCGGCTGCAGGACTCGATATGGGATATCCCGTCCTAACCGGAAACTGCTGAAGATCTCTCTAAGAATCCGTGTCACGATTCGGCCGGATCCCCGATCGGGACCCTGCGGAAAACTTTATCTTCGCTAAAGACAAAGCTTGTTTACCATAATTTTTTTGTGAGTGTCAACCCCGACGCTCCGGAGTCGGTCAGATTTTCGCGCGGGATCGGTACGGACTTCCGTTTACCTGAAGAGGCGTCTGGAAGCAGTTTTGAAGGGCGATCGGGATCGCGCCGAAGAGGCTCGGGCGCTGAACGCTCGCGGGCCGGATGGTGATGGTTTCCGGCGACAGAATGTAGCGGCTCTGAACCCGTTCCTTGATGATCGGCTCGATCAGCGGCCACGCCGCCGTGATGTTTCCGCCAATGACGACGGTTTCCGGATAAAGTCCGTGGATCAGATTGCTGATCCCCTCGCCGAGATATTCGGCGGTGATCCGCAAAGATTGAAGTGCGCGCGAATCGTTGCGGTTCGCCAGCGCGATCAACTCGTTGAGCGTCGCCGTCGGCTCGCCCTGTTTCGCCGCCACGCGATGGTACCGTTCGACGGTCGCCCGCTCGGAAGCGAACGTTTCCCAGCAGCCGCGCCGGCCGCACGAGCACAGTTCGCCGTTCGGATCGATGCTCATGTGGCCGAATCCGCCAAGCCCGCGGCGTGATCCGACGTGCAGTTCGCCGTTGATGATCAGCCCGCTGCCGAGGCCTTCGACGACGAGCAGGAACAGCAACGTGCGGACCTTCGCTTCATTCAGCGGGCCGTACCACAGTTCCGAAAAGGCCGCGGCGTTCGCGTCGTTCTCGATATAGACCGGAAGATCGAGGCGGTCCATCAGGATCCGGCGAAGCGGAACGTTTTTCCACTCGAGATTCGGAGAGGTTTCGACAGTTCCGGTCTCGCGGTCGATTAGCCCCGGGACGCTGACGCCGATCGCGCCGAATTTCGCCCGCGAATACTGCGACTTGACGAGCTTGTCAATCTCATCCGCGAGTTTCCCGAGGAATTCTTCAGGGGCGCCGGCCGTCAGGATCGATCGCTGATGAACAATCCGGCCGTTGAAGTCGCTGACCGCGAAGACCGTATCGGAAACTCCGATGTCGATCGCGAAAACGTAAAAACTTTCGGCGTTGATATAGAGATGTTTCGGGCGTCGGCCGCCGCTCGACGGCCCTTCCGTGCCTTCATAAACGAGGTTGTTCCGGATCAGCCGGTTGACGATCGTCGAAACCGTCCCGGCGCGCAGTCCGGTATATTTGGCGATGTCGGCGCGCGAGATCGGCTGGCGCTCGCGGATCAGATGCAGAAATATCGTCTGATTGATGTCGCGGACGTCGTTGACGTCAACCATCTTGAAATTCTTTTGCTTGCCATCTCTCATGCGCTCATCGGGACCGTTCGCAACGGCCGTCCATGTGAAAAGTATCAGCGACGGAGCGATTTTTCAAAAATCGACGCCGCGATTGCCGACGTTGCGGACGCCGACCGTGGACCGCCGCTTGTCCCACCAAATGTGAAATGTAGTAGAATGTTGAGGCTTCAACAGCTTCGCGTCGGGATAACAATGGCCGCAAAAAGAGAAAGAATTCTGATCGTCGATGACGAACGTTACATTCGGATGACGCTCGCCGAGGCGGTGCGTTCGTGGAACTATTCGCCGCTCGAGGCCGAAAACATCGAGTCCGCGCGCGAGGTCTTCACCAACGAGGAGCCGGACGTCGTCCTGCTCGACATCGACCTTCCCGACGGATCCGGGCTCGATCTTCTCGACGAGATCAAGGAATCCGCCCCCGAGACCGTGGTCATCATGATCACGGGAAACATCAGCGTACCGAACACGATCGCGGCGCTTCGCGGCGGCGCCCACGATTTCATCGGGAAGCCGGTCCGGCTCGAGGAACTTCGGGTCACGCTCCGGAACGCCATCGAGATCAAGCGTCTGCGGCGCGAGGTCACGCAGGTGCGTCACGAACGAAAGTCGGCTTTTTCGTTCGACCAGATCATCGGCGAGTCGGCCTCGATCATCCGGTCGAAGGACCTCGCCGAAAAGGTCGCGGTTTCGGACGTCACGGCGATCCTGCTGCAGGGCGAGACCGGAACCGGCAAGGACCTATTCGCCCGCGCGATACATTTTGCCAGCGAGCGCGCCGACGCTCCGTATCTCGCCATCAATTGCGCGGCGCTTCCGGCCAACCTCATCGAATCCGAGCTCTTCGGCTACGAAAAAGGCGCGTTCACCGATGCCAAACAACGAAAGGAAGGTCTTTTCGAACAGGCTCACGGCGGGACGATCTTCCTCGACGAGATCGGGGAGATGGAACTCGGCCTGCAGGCGAAACTTCTGCGCGTCCTCGAGGAAAGCACGTTCCGCCGTGTCGGCGGGCTCAAGGACATCACCTTCGACGCCCGGATCATCGCCGCGTCGAACAAGAATCTGAAAGACGAAAGCGAGAACGGAAATTTCAGGCTCGATCTCTTTTACCGGCTGTCGGTGATCCAGATCGACATTCCGCCGTTGCGCGAACGCGAGGACGATTGCCTGCTGCTCGCCGATCATTTCATCGAGCGCAACAATCCGAAGCGCCGCGGCGAAAAGCTGAAGGGACTTTCCCCGCATACGGCCGAGATCTTTCGCCGGCATCAGTGGAAAGGGAACGTCCGCGAACTGCGCAATGTCATCGAACGCGCGTCGATCCTCGAGGATTCCGATCAGGTCTCGACGACCCATCTTCCTGCCGATCTGCTGAAGGATTTCGGCGGCGGCGCCGAAACTCCGTCGCACTTCCCTGTCCGGCTTCCGGCCGGCGGGATCGCGCTCGACGAAGTCGAAGAGATGCTCGTCACGCAGGCTTACGAATCGACGAACGGCAATCTGACGCGGGCCGCGAAGCTTCTGCGGATCTCGCGCGATCAGCTTCGCTACAAGTTGAAGAAATACGGAAATTATCATCCCGACGGGGCGCCCGAAGACGAAACTCAGGCAGACGCCGCGTAACGAGACGATGTCAAAAGCAGATCCCGCCAATTTCGAAGTCGAGAACCGCAGCCTGATCAAGGAGCTGTCGGACATGAAGTTCGCGCTCGATCAGTCAGCGATCGTGGCGTTCACCGACCGTTCGGGCAAGATCACCTACGTCAACGAAAA
>JAKOSS010000021.1 GCA_029777145.1 Acidobacteriota bacterium
CGTCTCCACGACGCGGAATTACGGCGAGACGGCGGCCGAGAAATCGAACGAACTGCTGCTCCACATGATGATCGCCATCGCCTCCGTTTCGGCGCTCATCATGCTCGCACTCGGACTTCGCGAGTCGGGGATCGTCGCGACGGCGATCCCGGTGACGCTCGCGCTGACGCTCACCGTTTTCTACTTTTACGGCTACACACTGAATCGCATCACGCTTTTCGCGCTTATCTTTTCGATCGGAATTCTCGTCGACGACGCGATCGTCGTGGTCGAGAACATGACGCGCCATTACGGGCTGCCCGAAAACAAGGGCCGCTCCTTAGTGGCGGTCGCCGTTGACGCGGTCGACGAGGTTGGCAATCCGACGATCCTCGCGACCTTCGCCGTCATCGCCGCAATCCTGCCGATGGCGTTCGTCAGCGGACTGATGGGGCCGTACATGCGTCCGATTCCGATCGGCGCGTCCGCGGCGATGATCTTTTCGATGCTCGTCGCGTTCATTGTCACGCCGTGGGCGGCGCTGAAGCTTCTCAAACGCGACGCCGCGCACGAGCACGGCGAGGAAGGATTCACGACGCGGCTGTACCGCAAGGTGATGACCTCGATCATCGTCAAGCCCGTCTGGCGCTGGACGTTCCTGACTGGTGTCGTCGTGCTCCTGCTCGGATCGATGTCACTCGTCGCGCTCAAGTTCGTCAAGGTGAAGATGCTGCCGTTCGACAACAAGAGCGAGTTTCAGGTGATCATCGACATGCCCGAGGGTTCGACGCTCGAACAGACGGCGGCGGTCACGCGCGAACTCGCAAACTACGTCGGAACGGTTCCCGAAGTCACCGATTACCAGATGTATGTCGGCACCGCGTCGCCGTACAACTTCAACGGTCTCGTCCGTCACTACTTCCTGCGCGCCGGATCGAACGTCGCCGACATTCAGGTCAATCTTCTCGAAAAGGGCGAGCGTTCGGATCAAAGTCACGACATCGCGAAACGCGTCCGGCCCGAACTTCAGAAGATCGCGAAAAAATACGGCGCGAGCGTAAAGGTTGCGGAAGTTCCGCCCGGACCGCCGGTTCTGCAGACGATCGTCGCCGAGGTTTACGGGCCGAGCTACGATCGCCAGATCGAGATCGCCCGCGGATTGAAGGAACTGTTCGAGAAGACCGGCGGCGTCGTCGACGTCGATTGGTACGTCGAGGACAATCAGCCGAAATACAATCTATCGATAAACAAGGAAAAGGCGGCGATCAGCGGCATCACGGCCGAGCAGATCGCGAGCACCCTGCGGCTCTCGCTCGACGGAATGGACGTCGGATTGCTGCACGTACCGACTGAAAAAGAGGACACGACGATCAATCTGCGACTGCCGAAATCGGAACGGTCGTCGCTCGAAGATCTTCAGCAGATTAAGGTCGTCGGGCGCGCCGGCAACCTCGTTCCGGTCAGCGAACTCGTTGATGCGAAGGAAGTTCAGTCGGACAAGAGCATCTATCACAAGAACCTGATGCCGGTCGTGTACGTGACGGCCGACGTCGCAGGTTCGGTCGAAAGTCCGGTTTACGCGATCCTCGGTCTGAACAGCGACATCGAGGCGATGAAATTGCCGGAAGGCTACGCGCTCGAACGATACGTCGCGTCGCAGCCGTTCCTGACCGACAAATATTCGATGAAGTGGGACGGCGAATGGCACATCACATATGAGGTTTTCCGCGATCTCGGACTCGCGTTCGCGGTCGTCATGGTGCTGATCTACATCCTCGTCGTCGGCTGGTTCCAATCGTTCAAGACGCCGCTCACGATCATGGCCGCGATCCCGTTCTCGCTCGTCGGTATCTTGCCGGCGCATGCTCTGATGGGCGCGTTTTTCACGGCGACATCGATGATCGGATTTATCGCGGGCGCCGGAATCGTCGTCCGCAACTCGATCATTCTCGTTGACTTCGTCGAGTTGCGAATGAAGCACGGAATGTCGCTCGTCGATGCCGTCGTCGACGCCGGCGCGGTCCGTTTTCGCCCGATGCTGTTGACGGCCGCCGCGGTCATTGTCGGCTCGGCCGTCATGCTCGCCGATCCGATCTTTCAGGGATTGGCGATTTCGCTGATGGCCGGCGAGGTCGCGTCGCTGCTTCTTTCGCGAATGGCTGTTCCGGTCCTGTTCTATTTGAGCGAGCGCAAGGCGCATCCGGAAAAGATCGACTGGACCGATGTCGAAACTGTCCTCGCTCCGACCGATTTCAGCCCGCAATCGTCAGTCGCGCTGCGATTTGCGGATCGGTTCGCGCGAGCCCTGAACGCAAAACTCAAGATCCTGCACGCCGTCGAACCGGATCTTCCGCCGTACTTCACCGAGTCGCAACTGGACGAACTGCTCTCGGAAGAACAGCGGACCGAGAACGCGAATCTCGAACAGATCGCCGCGTTCGCCGGCGAGAATCTGCCGGCCGGAACCGATTTCGAATCGGTCGTGCTCGAAGAGTCGCCGACGGCGGGAATTCTCGAGGAATCGGCGCGTTCGCGGACGCAACTCGTTGCACTCGGGACGCGCGGCCGCGGCGGACTTGAACGCCTGCGCTTCGGATCGGTCGCCGAATCGGTGCTTCGCGAAAGTCCGTCGCCGGTCCTGACGGTCGGCATGCACGTCGATCCAACGCATTCGGGCGACATCCGGACGATCGTCTGCGCCGCCGACGAATCGGACGAGTCGCGGGCGGCCGTCGACTACGCGGTCGAAACCGCGAAACGATTCGACGCCGAACTGATCGTTATCTGCGCCGGCGGAAATCTGCCGGGAAACATCTCGGCGACTGTCGATTGCAGGTTCCGCAAGCAGGCCGCGAAGGGCGAGATCCTGTCGGAACTCGTCGCGGCCTCCGAAAAAGCCGACCTCGTCGTGATCGGGATCCGGCATGGATTGTTCCATGACCAGACGGCCGCCGGCCCGATCGCGAACGTGATCGAAAAAGCCGCGTGCCCGGTGATAACCGTCACGGATGCCTGGTCGGATCGGGGCGAGAATTGAAGTTGGGGTCAAACGATCACTTTGACCCCGGAAAATCGGAGGTGAAGGAGATGTTTGACCCCAGCAGCAGAATTCAGGACTACCTCGTCTTTGGTGAATTCGGCGATGTGAACCCGTCGATCACCGACTCATCCACGTTTACTTTCATGACGCCGGAGCGCATGGAGGAACTGTTCGAACACGAGATCGAGGGTTGTTTCTTATATTCACGTCATTGGAATCCCACCAATAAATTCCTGGCCAACGCGCTGGCGCGCATGGAGGACAGCGAAGCGGCGCAGGTCGCCGCCTCGGGAATGGCAGCGATCAGTTCGACGTTGCTCCAGATCTGCGACGCGGGCGATGAGATCGTCGCCGCGCATACGATCTACGGCGGCACTTACGCGCTCTTCAAAAACCTGCTTCCGCGATTCGGAATCAAGGTCCATTTCGTCGATATCGGCAATCTTGACGAGGTCGCGTCGAAGATCAACGACCGCACAAAGGCGATCTACTGCGAGTCGGTAAGCAATCCGCTGCTCGAGATCGCCGACATTCCACGGCTTTCATCGATCGCCAAGGTGAACCGGCTCAAGCTCGTCGTCGACAATACGTTCAGCCCGCTGATCATCTCGCCGATCCGCCTCGGCGCCGAAATCGTCGTGCATTCGATGACGAAGTTCATCAACGGTACGAGTGATTGCGTCGCCGGTGCGGTATGCGCGTCGGACGAATTCGTTCACAAGCTGACCGATATCAATTCGGGAACGGCGATGCTCCTCGGCGGCGTCCTCGACGCGACGCGCGCGGCCAGCATCTTGAAGAACATCCATTCGCTCCATTTGCGGATGCGGCAACACAGCGCAAACGCGCTTTTTCTCGCGGAAAGATTCAAGGAAATGGGACTTCGCGTACATTATCCGGGCCTTCCCGAACATCCTCAGCACGAGCTTTTGCGATCGCTGATGAATGAAGGTTACGGGTACGGCGGGATGATGGCTCTCGACGTTGGCGATCTATCGCTCGCGAACAAGCTGATGACGCGGATGCAGCAGGAGAAGGTCGGTTATCTGGCCGTGAGCCTCGGCTATTTCAAGACACTGTTCTCGCCTCCGGGACACAGCACGTCGTCGGAGATCCCGAAAGCGGAACGCGATGCGATGGGC
>JAKOSS010000211.1 GCA_029777145.1 Acidobacteriota bacterium
CGAAGCGAGCCGAAACGACAATCGGTTTGCCGGATGATGTTCGTAATCCATGAGGTTCACGGACTCGATCCCGAGCAATCGGGCGACGGCCAGCGGCTCGTGCGAATTGTGCGAGAGGAGCAATCCGATGCCGCGTCCGCGCGCCCAACGGGCCAGTTCGAAGATCCGCGACGTATATTTCAGTCCCTTTTGGAGAACGCTCTTGCCGCCGTGCGATCCGAAAACCTTGATCGGAAGTCCGGCCTTCTGCGCCAGTTCGACGGTCTGGGCGTAATCGCGCGCCGTCCAGATGATCTCGTGTCCGCGCCGCTCGAACTCCGGCGCCAGCGCCTTGAAGAAAGGCACGTGCGGTGAATTTCCGAGATCGATCCAGATGCGCATAAGCTAATCCAATGGTCAAGAGTTGGGAGTCGAGAGTCAAGAGTCAAGGGTCCGGAGTAAGAGACTCAAGAGTCGGGCGTCGTGAATGTTAGATTCTACCGTTAGCTTTACTCTGGTCGCTGGATTCCGGATGCTTCACGCCCGACTCCCGACTCCCGACTCCCGACTCCCGACTCCCGACTCCCGACTCCCGACTCCCGACTCCCGACTCCCGACTCCCGACTCCCGACTCCATCAGTCGCGCCACAGCGTACGCGGTCCAGTCATTCGACCAACGGATGAACGGCGTTTTGACGACCGAATTCTCGCGGATCTGATAGTAAAAATATCCCGATTCATCGCGCATATTGCCGATCAGCCAGTCCGCGATCCTTCTTGCCAGCGGCAAACATCGTTCGTCGATCGTATGAAGTTCGCACAGCGCGACGATCGCCGCCGAGGCCGAATGAATATCTACCGGATACGTCTTTTTGTCGAAATATTTGGGCGTACCGTCGAGAAAAAAGTTCCCGAGCCAGTAGTCGAGGCCGCGGCGGATCGTCGATTCGCATTCGAGCCCGAATGAATCGTTCAGACGATGCAGCGAAAGGAGAATATATGCGGTGTGGAAGTTGTCGACCCATGCGTGCCGGAGTTTCGAACCGTAGGCCCACGCGCCGTCGTCACGCTGCCGGCGGATAACAAACGTCGCGGCGCGTTCCGCGAGTCGCCATCGTTCATCGGTAATTGCGAACATCAACGTTTCGGCGGCCAGAAGCGATGCGTTGAAAATTATGCTCCGATCGAGCGGCGTGTAACTGAAGCAAAGTTCGTCATCGTTAGGTTCGGTTCGATTGAGATCGGCTTCGACAAAATTGCAAACCTCGCGGACGACCTTAATGTCGCGTTCGTCGCCGAAAACGTCGTGCGCTTCGGCGAAGGCGCGCGCGGCAAACGCCGTCGGGACGATCGTCGGAGTTCCGCGCGGCGCGTAAAATGCACGCGATTGCCAGTCGAAGTTGTATCCCCAAGAGCGGGTCCCGCGATCGGTGTCGGTGAACGACAGTTCGAGGAGTTTGTCGAGGTGTTTTCTTGCGTTTTTCGCGTGCCGATCGTCGCCGGTCGCGCGGAATCTCGAGAGTTCGGCAAGCGCAAATAGTGCGATCCCTTTCGCGTTGACGCCTTTTTCGATCTTCAAGATCGGTCGAAGGTTCTTCCCTGATCGCTTCACCAACTGCAGGAACGCAAGCCTCGCCGGCGCGAGGTGTTTCAGCGGCGTCGCCTGAAAATAGCGGCTGTTCAGCCCGTCAAACGGATCCCATCCCGCGAATTGTTCTGATTCGCAGTAGGCGTAAAGCGAGTCGTATTGGAATTCAAGATTCAAGATTCAAAACTCAAAATTCAAAAGTCAACATTCAACATTCAACATTCAAGAGTCGCAAAAATCAAAGACCCATGATCAAAGATCAAAGGTCTTTCTTGAATTTTGAATCTTGAATTTTGAATCTGATCAGAGTCTCGGAAGCGCGATGCTGAACTTCGATCCCGTTCCGACCTCGGATTCGACGCTCACGGTGCCTCCGTGCTGCTCGGCGACTTCCTTCACGAGCGACAGTCCGAGGCCCGTCGATTCTTCTTCCTTGTCCTGGCCGTCGCGTGCGACGCGGTAGAACTTTTGCCAGATCTTCTCGTGTTCGCTGCGGTCGATGCCGTAACCGCGGTCCTCGACGATCACACGCAGGAAATCGGCCTCGAGGATCGTCGATATCATGACCTGCGTGCGTTCCGGACTGTAGCGGATCGCGTTGTCGACCAAATTGGCGAGTGCGCGGCGGATCAGTCCGTTGTCGGCCGCGATCGGCGGCAGGTTCGAGGCGTTCTTCTCAACAAGGCGGATCCGTTTCTTCTTCGCGCTTTCCTGAAACTCGCTGACGACGTCGGTCACGACCGAATCAAGCCTGACGGCGGATTTTGTGACCTCTTGTTTGTCCGATTGTTCGAGATTCGAGACCGAAAGGAAGGTCGAGAGCATCTTCGAAAGTCGCTGCGATTCATTGGCGATGATCTCGACGAACTCCCGGTTTTCGGCCGAGATCGATTCGTCCATGAGCAGAAGTTCGGCAAATCCCTTGATGCTGGTGACCGGCGTCCGAAGTTCGTGCGACATCAGCTTGGTCATGTCGGAACGCAGTTTCTCGTTTTCCTTTAGTGCGGTAATGTCGCTCAGCGTGATCAGAAAACAGGCGGGTTTGAGGGCAACGTTCGTCGCGTGGATCGAGACGTTGTCCGACGGAACCTTGACGAGCGAGATCTGGAGCGCGAGGATCCGGTTCCGGTCTTCGAACACGAGTTCGTTCTCGTACGCTTCGCCGGTCTGCAGGACGCGGCGGATCGCAAGATGCGGTTCACTGAACGAGTCGGTCTTGAAATTCGTGAGAAGTCCGAAAAGGTCGAGGTCGAAGATCTGGGCCGATCCCATCTCGACCAGATGACGCATCTGCCGGTTCACGTAGGCGATCGTGCCGTCAAGATAAGCGATCGCGTGGGCTTCCTTCAGATATGAACTGGCGACGGCGCCGAACGACTGCTCCTTGATCAGGCTGTTGATCAGACTGATCGTTCCGATCCGGTTCTCGGCCGAATTCGTCGACAGAAAGCTCCACCAAAACGTGTTCGGGAGATCCTTTTCCTGCAATTCCTTACGCTGGAAGTTTCGCGCCAGCTGGTCGCAGTATGCCTCGAGCAGGTATTGGTCGCCGCGTTCGAAATTCTGATGGACGCGGACGAAAAGCACGCCGACCGCGAGGCCTTCGCTGACGAGCGGGAGCGCGATCCGTGCCGATCGCGATTCGTTGTTGTCGGTGTGAAGGATCGTCTTGCGTTCGGTAAACGCACGCTCGCAGAAGGCGACGGTTTCGCGCCATTCCGCCTGTCGGAGCCGCATTTCGTTCTCGGGCCGGCCGTTGCGCGATCTTCCGAGCGGACGAAACACGCCGTCGTCATCGATGCGGAAAACGATCGCTTCCGAAAGCGGCAAGACGGTCTCGAGCAGTCGGAGACCGAGTTCGACGCGAACTTCGGCCGGCTTGACCTCGATCCGGTTGCCGGTCGTCGCGAGCGTTACGAGGCTCTCGGTCAATTCCTGGTCGATCCGCCAGATCTTGCGGAGATGCACCGCGAAAACCGTCGCAAGCGCAATGAACCCGATCCGAATGAAGTACAGATTGATGCCGAAATAATAGAGGGCAAAGACGTTTACACCGAGGAAGGCGACGAGTCCGCCGAGCGTGATCGGAAGCACGTAGCGGATCGAATAACGGTTCGCAAAATATCCGATCGAGAGACCGATGAGGATGAATATCGGATAAAACCACCAGTTGACCGAGACCTTACCCGACGGGACGAATTTATGCAGAAAAAGGATGTAATAAAGCGCCGAGTCCCAGAGCACGATGTTGACGGTGGTGACCGCGAGCGGCAGCGCGATATGCGACAAGAATTTTCGGGTTTTGGTGGCGGTCATGAGTTGGAGCGTCGGCCGGGAAGGAGTCGCAAAACAATGTTTTGCACGTAAATTATGCCCCATTAAGTGACTCGATTTCAAGACTTTTGTAGTCGCGGGCATCCGGGGTTGGCCGGCCGACGTCGAGTTTGCCCTTTTATTCGAAAAACTACATAATTAACACTTGCAGCGGCCATGAAATTCTTCTCGAACATCCGATTGTTGCTCCTCGCGATGTGGCTCGGCGCGGCAGTTTTCTTCAGTTTCGCGACGGCCCCCGGAGCGTTCTCCGTGCTGCGTTCGCTGGAGATTCAAAATACCCAACAGATTGCCGGCTCGCTGGTGTCGTTCAATTTGAAGATCGTGAATTTCAGCGGTCTCGGCATCGGCCTGATCCTTTTGCTGACGACCTTCGCGAATCCGAAGGGCGCGAACAAGATACTGGTCTGGTTCGAACGGTTTCTGTTGGCGGTGACGGCGGCCGCCTGTGCGGTTGGACAGTTTGTCATCGGTTTCTGGCTGTCGTTCATCCGGACCGAGATCGGACGGCCGATGGACGAGCTCGCGGCAGACGATCCGATGCGGCTCCGTTTCGACACGCTTCATGAGTATTCGGTCTGGATCCTCGTGACCGCGATGATCGCCGCATTGCTCGCGTTCTTGCTTATTTCGACAAAGGATTTTTCGGCGCCTGCAAAGTCCGATCCGCTCGATTTCCAAAAGGATTTTAAGATCTAAACGTATGGACGTTATTGAAAAGCTTGACGAGTTTTCAAACCGATTTCGCTCTTGGAGCGGCAACGAAAATCTCTCCGGATATCCGTTCGTTGTGAACATTCGTGCACCGTTCGCGCCGGCGCGGCGCGCGCTGCCGATGACCAACCTCGCACTGATCTCTTCGGCCGGCGCGTATATCGACGGCACGGAGCCGTTCGATCTTGAATCGAAAGACGGAGATCTGAATTTCAGGGAGATCCCGGTTGAGGTCGAGGCCGGCGATCTTCTGTATTCGGCGAAGGGGTATGATCCCACGGCGGTGACGGAAGACAGAAATTCGCTGGTACCGATCGACAGGCTTCTCGAATATGAATCGAACGCCGTCATCGGCCGGCTCAATCATGTTTGGTGGAGTTTGTCTCCGTGGATCCCGAACGCCGCGAGGGTCGCGGCCGAGACCGGGCCGAGGATCGCCGATCGTCTGGCGTCGTATGACGTTCAGGCGGCGCTGTTGATCCCTGCTTCGCGGCTTTGCCATCAAACGATGGGGATCGTCGCTCGCGCGATCGAAATGAAGGGAATCCCGACGATGGTCGTGTCCGTCGATCGAAAGATCACCGACATGGTCCGGCCGCCGCGAACGGGTTATTACACGGGTGATCTCGGAGCGGTCGCCGGAAAACCGAATTGGCGCGAGTACCAGCTCCGGGTTCTCGACGAAGCGATCCGCTGGATCGAGACCTTCGACCAACCGGGTTCGCGAAAACTCGGAGTCGAACTCGAAACAAAGACGGAAGCCGCCCGCGGCGAACGCTGATCCCGAAAGTAAAAAGTCAAAATTCAAAAATCAAGATTCAGTACATTCGGAACTCATTCGAACATTGGATCTTGATTTTTTACTTTTGCCTTTCACTTTTTACTTTGTCTCAGATCCCCATCTGCCAGTTCTTCACGGCGTCGATCGGATGGATGAGCATGATGATGTTCAGGAGCAGGCCGTCGCGGATCCAGAACATGAGGACGAGTTCGACGGCGATAAAGAAGACCAGTGAACGAATCCAGCCGAGTTTGACGGCGATCATGAAACCGACCGCGCACGCGATGACATCTCCGACCGAGTTCAGAACGGAATCTCCGAAGTAATCGAGCGAAGCGGTGTTTTCGCGATATTTCTCGATGATGAAATTGCTGTTCTCGAGCAGTTCCCACGCGCATTCGGCGACCACCGCAACGGCGAGCCGCCATGACGTCGAGAGTTTCGCGAGCAGCGCTCCGGTTATCCAGAAGAACAGCACGCCGTGCAGCACATGTGTGAATGCGTACGGATCGAAAAGATGCTGCGAGGTGTGGCTGCTGTTCCAGGCCTCGGCGACGTAGATGCGGTAATCGCCGAGCTTGCACCACCACAAACGGCCCTGAAGATGAAGTGCAGACGTCATCAGCACCGTCGCCGCGATGGCGACAAATGCCGGGATTGTCTTGTTTTCGGTTCGGATCTTGCTCAACAAAGCTTGTCGATTCTACAAACAATTCTTCCCATTTGCGAGATATTTTCTAATAAATCGCGGTTTCGCCGCGACTGATCGTTCGTGTTAACTTAATGAATCTGCGTGACTAACGGCGATGGATCGAGCGGAAATGCGAGCCCGGGCGGGCGAAATCGACAAAGTTTGGGACTTCCTCATCATCGGTGGAGGGGCCACCGGTTTGGGTTGTGCGGTGGACGCCGCGTCGCGCGGTTTTTCGGTACTGCTGCTTGAACAGAACGATTTTGGAAAAGGCACGTCGAGCCGTTCGACGAAGCTCGTCCACGGCGGCGTGCGGTATCTCGCCCAAGGCAATCTCAAGCTCGTCCAGGAAGCACTGAAAGAGCGCGGAATTCTCCTCAAAAACGCTCCGCACATGGTTTCGAAGCAGGCCTTCGTGATTCCCGCTTACAGCTACTGGGACAAATTTTTCTACGGCGCCGGATTGAAGACGTACGGACTCTTGTCGGGCAAGTACGGATTCGGCAAATCGGAGATCCTGTCGCGCAAGGAGACGATGCGCCGGCTCCCGACGATCCGTCAGGAAGGACTCGACGGCGGGATATTATATTACGACGGTAAGTTTGACGACGCGCGGCTGCTCGTCGATCTGGCGGCGACCGCGGCCTCGAACGGCGCGGTGCTTCTCAACCACGCGCGTGTCTTTTCGCTGCAGCGTGACAAGGGCGGCAAGATCACCGGGGCGGCATGTTCCGACGAACTGACCGGCCAAGTTTTCCTCGCCCGCGCCCGCTCGGTGATCAATGCGACGGGCGCGTTTTGCGATACCGTTCGTCGGATGTCGGATCCGAACGCCGAAAATCTGATCGCCCCGAGCCAGGGCGTCCACCTCGTATTTGACTCGAAATTCCTGTCCGGATCGAGCGCGTTGATGGTTCCGAAGACGAGCGACCGGCGCGTTTTGTTCGCTGTTCCATGGCACGGCCGGGCCGTTTTCGGGACGACCGACACGCCCGTGGCGAATGCCGAACTCGAGCCCCGCGCGCTCGACTCGGAGATCGATTTCATTCTCGAGACCGCCGCCGAATACATCGCCGATCCGCCGAAACGGTCTGATATCCTGAGCGTTTTCACGGGAATTCGCCCGCTCGTCAAGGCGTCGGGCACGACGAACACGGCGGTCCTATCGCGCGATCACACGATCGAGATCGATCTCGGCGGCCTTGTCACGATCACCGGCGGAAAATGGACGACTTATCGCCGCATGGCCGAGGACGCCGTCGATCAGGCGTCAGAACATAACGGCTTCGAGCGGCGAAAATGCGTCACCGCCGAACTTCCGATCTCGAATTCGAAGCTTCTCGCGGACGGAATCGCCGATGCTGATCCTGAGCTCCGCGAGATCCTTCATCCGTCGCTCGAGTACCGCGCCGCCGATGTCGTTGCCGCCGTCAGATACGAACTCGCCGCGACGCTCGAAGACGTTCTCGCCCGCCGGACACGGGCGCTGTTTCTCGACGCCGAAGCGGCACTTGAGATCGCCCCGAAGGTCGCCGCGTTGATCGCTGCCGAACTCAACGAATCCGACGCCTGGATCCGCGATCAGCTGAGATCCTTCTCCGCCGTCGCCGACGGCTTCCGTCCTCACTGACGCTCCAACGCACCACGAAAACTTTCCGGTCATTCGCGTGAAATTTCCCGATTTCAGGCGCGACGCCCGGCCGCGCCGACGATTTCAAAGGACTTCGGAACGGCACGCGCGTTGCGCTCAAACCATTTGAACAACGGCGCGCACGTTCGCGGTCGAACGCCACGTGTCCGCCGAAAACTGGGAGGTGTTTTATGAGGAATTCGACGGCAATTTTGGGGGCGCTCGGGCTCGGCGCCGGAATTATGTATTTTTTGGACCCGGAGCGCGGACGGAGGCGGCGCGTGATGGTCGCGGACAAGGCGCTTCATCTTTCAAAGAAACTTGATCGGGAAGCGAGAAAAAAGGCGGCCGACGTTCGCAATCGGCTGAACGGACTGGTCATCGAAACGGAAAAGATCTTCGCGTCGGAAGAGCTTGCGGACGGCCAGATCGAGGGACGGATCCGTTCCAGGCTGGGACATGTCTGCGACAACCCGTCGGCGATCAAAACAACCGTTCAGGACGGCACCGTGATGCTCGAGGGGCATGTTCTGCGCGACGAATACAAGAAGGTTCGGTGTGAGGCCGATTCGATCGCCGGCGCGGGACGCGTCGTCGACCGGCTTGAGGTCCACGATCCGGATGAAGATCACCCGGCGCTGCGGCACCGGCATCGCGACCGCCTCGACGATCG
>JAKOSS010000022.1 GCA_029777145.1 Acidobacteriota bacterium
AAGGTCACATCGGCCGATTTTCCGAGCGTCTTGAAATACGCAGCCGAAACCCTAAGTCCTTTATTCGGCGAAAATCCGAACGTCGGTGTAAGAAATCCTGATTTCCGGTCCGACTTTCTGATCGGGATCGAGACATACGGCATCGGAAGCAGCGTTACGTCGTTGACCTTGAATTTCGCGTTCTTGAGTTTTACGGACTCGTTCGTCTTGATGCGCGCTTCGTCGGCCGTAAAGCTCCATTTTGGGACCGCCTCTTCGCATGCCGTGAATTTTCCGTTGGAGATGACGACCTCGTTCAGCCCGACGCGTTCAACGAGATCGGCGGTGAAGTAGATCACGGTGCCGTCGTTCGTTTGGTTTGTGAAGCCGGTCGAATTGACGAATTTCCCGAGTTTTGTCTTGTAGTTCCAATCCGCCTTTGATCCGGTGATCCGCTGGTCGTTGCCCTGATCGAACACAACGCTGCCTTCGGCCACGAGGCGGTTTTCGGCCTCGTAGATGACGACCTTGTCCGCCTGCAAGCGATACATGCCATAGCGGACATCGACGTTTCCGGTGTGCGTGAGGACCCTTTTTCCTTCCTCGCCTTCAACCGATTGGTTGTCGGAATAGACGACGACCTCGTTGTCTCCGCCTTCGGTTTTCGAGTCTGTCTTCTGCTGTCGGCCCGCAAGCCGGATATCGGGTTCCTGACCGACCGGATTGACGTTCGGGGTGTCGGTCACGGGGTTCGCGACCTTGCGTTCAACCGGGTTCGTCTGCTGGCCGAAAACGGCCGGGAAACAAAAGATCACGGCCAACAGGGAATGGATAAACGGTTTAAGAAGACGCATTTAGAAAAGCTCGGAAAATAAGCTTGATGCTACCATGAAGCGCGAACCTTGTTCAAAGGTTTCAGGTCGCCGAAACGATGCCGCGCGACAAAGTTCGAGGGCGTAAAGTAGAATAATCCCGGATTACGCCTTGGGAGATTTCACCCGCGAATCTTCGCCCTTAAGTGCGAATCAAACACGGGGATCCCAACTGTTGCGTTGATCGGATCGCCCCGGCCTCCGGCATCGATTGTCGATCTGGAAAACACATGCGATCTGATGGCGGTTTTCCGGTATGGGCGGGCGAATTGTTCTATCGCGTAATCCGCGATAATTCCGATCTGTATGACGAACCCGAAGATATTGGTGGTTGAAGACGAGGACCTGATGCGCTCGATCCTCAAGGAACTCCTTGAAAACGAGGGATATACGGTCTTTTCCGCGGCCAGCGCCGAGGAAGCGCTCGAGATATTCGGCGCCGAGGAGATCGATATTACTCTGACCGACATCAAGATGCCGGGAATGGACGGGCTTGAATTGATCACCCGTATCAAAGCGGTCGACGAGGACGCGATCGCGATCGTCATGACCGCTTATTCGTCGGTCGATTCGACCATCGCCGCACTGCGTCGCGGCGTTTACGATTACGTCACGAAACCGTTCGTTAACGAAGATCTGCTCAAAGCCGTCCGCAACGCAATTCGTACCAAACGGCTTGCACGGGAGAACCGCGCGCTGCGTCGGGAACTCGACCGGAAATACGGATTTTCGGAGATCATCGGTACCAGCGACGCCCTGCAAAAGGTCTTCGGCCTTGTCGAGAAGGTCGCGGACACCAACGCCGGGATCCTGATCCAAGGCGAATCCGGGACGGGAAAGGAACTGATCGCCCGCGCCGTACATTATTACAGCTCACGCGCCGGCCGGGCATTTCTCGCCGTCAATTGCGGAGCGCTTCCCGAGAGCCTTCTGGAAAGCGAACTGTTCGGGCACACGAAGGGATCGTTTACCGGCGCGACGTCCGACAAGAAGGGACTTTTCCGGAGCGCCGACGGCGGCACACTTTTTTTGGACGAGATCGGTGAGATGCCTTCGGGCTTGCAGGTCAAACTCCTGCGCGCACTTCAGGAACAGGAAGTTATGCCGGTCGGTTCTTCGACGCCGGTCCGGTTCGACGCGCGGATAATCGCCGCGACGAACAAGAATCTCGAGCGGGAAGTCGCCGAGAATCGATTCCGCGAGGATCTCTTTTACCGGCTTAACGTCATCGAGATCAATCTCCCCGCGCTGCGTGAACGCCGCGAGGACATCCCGCTGCTCGCCAAGCACTTCGCGGCGAAGACGGCGAAATCCCAAAATGCCGGCGACAAGCCGATCGCCCAGGATGCACTGCGTGCGCTGGTCGGTTACGCCTGGCCGGGCAATGTCAGGGAACTCGAGAATGCGATCGAGCGTGCTTTCATCCTTTCAGGCGGCGAGATCGATGTCGCAAGCCTGCCGCCGAAGATCGCTGCCGACGCCCAGAACGCGTTCGAGATGCGCGATCCGGAGGGGATTCGGCCGACGCTCGACGAAATGGAGCGGAGATATGTTCTTGATGTCCTGAAATCGGTCGATGATGACAAAAACCTTGCGTCGACGATCCTCGGGATCGATCTCTCGACGCTGTACCGAAAGATGAAAAAATACGAGGATCTGTGAGCATCTGGGAATCGCGATTTGGGATTTCGGATTTCGATCGGAAATCGGGCGGCTCCTATTGACGCCTCCGGTAATTTTTTCGGGTTCGGACGAACTGATCGAAGCGGGCGTCAACGAGACTTTGGCACGAGGATGAAGCACATAGCGAAACTTCTGTTGGTTTGGTTGGCGTTGTCGGCGTTGTGTTATGCGATTGCGACGATGGCATACCCGACGGACGTCGATTTTCAAGAGCATATGGCAATGACAACCGGGACTATTACAGGCATTTACCCGGATAATCACTCGGCTATTTCGTTCGATTACTTCGTAAATGGAGAGAAGTATTCGGCGATTGGTGGAACTACCTACGGATTTCCTCCGATCGATAAACTTCATCCCGGGCAGCAAATTGAAGTCTATTACGACACCCGAAATCCAGGAATCGCACGATCCACGGATCCCGGATTGGAACACCAACAAAATCAGACACAGATCGGGTTCATTACGCTCGCCGGGCCAATTTTCTTGCTGATCATGCTCGTGCGGTCGAAGATGATCTGACTAACTGGGCTCTTCGCAAATCAACGCTTCGTTGGAACATTCGGGCCGCAAAGCGACGGCATCGAAATCGCATTTGGGAATTCGGATTTGGGAATGCGGATTTCGATGCTTCCGAACGCGAAATCTGCTCAACGCCGGTTCCGCCCGTCAACAAGTCGCAAAGCGACGGCACCCACATAGCCGTGGGCTCACGCCCACGGCTATGTCGATGCCGTCGCTTCGCGACTTGTTGATGGGCGAATCGGTACGCGGATCCAACGAATAACGAATGCGGATCGTCGCCTCTGATGAAACGACAGCCGAAATTCATCGAATCCGAAATCCCACATCACGATTCCCAAATGCGACGTCGATGCCATCGCTTCGCGACTTGTTGACGAGCGGAAACCGAGCGGCCGGCTGCTTACGGTCTGCTGCTTACTGCTTACATTCTTCAGTTTGCGTAGAGTTCAAGCACGAAGTAATTCGTGCCGTCGATGCGCGAGATCCTTCCTTGCGTGAAAGGTGCCTGGAAGAAATCATTCGCCTGGTATGCCTTGCCCTTGATCGTCTCGTTGCCGCTTTCCTGGCTTTTGGCGACGAGTTCGGGCGGGAACCAGCTTTCGGCTTCGATCTCGACCGCCTGTGGGACCGCGGTCTTTGATGACGACTCCTCGATCTTCTGGGCGTCTTCGGAACTCAATTTCAAAACTGCCGTGAGCTTGCGTTTTTGATCCGGACCGGTCTCATCGCGCCAGAGAGTCTCGTCGGACGGGTACGGCATTTTGATCATCGCTTCCAGTTCCTCGTCCTTGTCGTTGGCGGGGACGGTCGCGGTATTCGAGTTCGAATTGACGCCGGAGTTCGTTGCGTTGGACGAATTTTGGGGGCTGCTGCAGCCTGTCGATAGGATCGCTTGGATCAGGATCGACGCGGCGATCAGCCGTACTGAAATCATGCGACAATCTTATGTTAGCGACGTTCGTTTCGCAATCGGGCGATCGGGCAAGATCCTCGATTTTGTGATTCGCGAGGCCTTGAAATAAGATAATTTTTGCTTATTTCGCAATAATCGAGTTGGGAACTGTCCAAGTATGTCAAAGGTAAAGGAAACAAGAACTGAACGTTCGACCGAGTTCGAACGCTGGGAAAACGAGACGCTCCGCAAGGTTTTGGATCGCGCTCCGGAACGAAAACAGTCGTTCGAAGGTGTTTCGCTCGAGGCGGTCGACCGGCTCTACACCGAATCGGACGCCGTCGATGAAGTCGGCTTCCCCGGGGAATACCCTTACCGCCGCGGCATCCATCCGACCGGCTATCGCGGCAAACTCTGGACGATGCGGCAGTTTGCCGGATTCTCGTCGCCTGAAGAGACGAACCGCCGGTTCAAGTATTTGCTCGAGCAGGGACAGACCGGGCTTTCGGTCGCGTACGACCTGCCGGCGCTGATGGGACTCGACTGCGATTCTCCGCTCGCCGAGGGCGAGGTCGGGAAATGCGGCGTCGCCGTGACCTCGTTCGCTGATTTCGAGGTTCTGTTCGACGGCATCCGGCTCGAGGACGTGACTGTTTCGCAGACGATCAACGCTCCGGCGTGGATCTTTCTCGCGTTCTACGCGGCGCTCGCCGAAAAGCAGGGAGCCGATTTCAACAAGATCTCCGGAACGCTTCAGAACGACATTCTCAAGGAGTACATCGCGCAGAAGGAATGGGTCTATCCGATCCGTCCGGCGATGAAACTGGTCATCGATACGTTCGAGTTTTCGGCGAAGCACCTGCCGAAATACAACCCGATCTCGGTCAGCGGCTATCACATCCGCGAGGCCGGCGCGACGGCGCTTCAGGAACTGGCGTTCACGCTCCGTGACGGCGTCGAGTATGTCCAGTACGGCATCGAACGCGGGCTCGACGTCGACGAATTCGTCCCGCGGCTTTCGTTCTTCTTCAACGCGCACAACGACTTTTTCGAGGAGATCGCGAAGTACCGCGCCGCCCGCGTCATTTGGGCGAAGACCATGAAAGAGCGCTTCGGCGCGAAAAATCCGCGGACGATGGCGCTCCGTTTCCACACGCAGACCGCGGGCGTGTCGCTCACGGTTCAGCAGCCGCTCAACAACATTGCGCGCGTCGCGATCCAGGCGCTTGCCGGCGTGCTCGGCGGGACGCAGTCGTTGCACACAGATTCGTACGACGAGGCGCTCGCGCTCCCGACCGATCAGGCGGCGCTGATCGCGCTTCGCACGCAGCAGATCATTGCCGAGGAGACGGGCGTCGCAAACACCGTCGATCCGCTCGGCGGATCGTATTTCGTTGAATCGCTGACGACGAAGATGATCGACGGCTGCTTCGACTACTTCGACAAGATCGACGGTTTCGGCGGGATGGTCGAGGCGGTCGAGGCCGGATTCCCGCAACGCGAGATCCAGGAATCGGCGTATCAGTACCAGAAGGCGCTCGAACGGAAGGAGCAGACGATCGTCGGGGTCAACAAGTACGTTATGGACGAAGAGATCCACAAGACGGATATTTTGCAGATCGACGAGTCGGTCCGTGATCATCAAATGGCGCGTCTCGAGCAGGTCAGGCGGAAACGTGACGCCGGCGCGGTCGCAAACTCTCTCGAAAAGCTCAAGAAGGCTTCGATCGCGAACGAGAATCTCATGCCGGCGACGATCGAGGCCGTCAAGGCGTACGCCACGGTCGAGGAGATCTGTACCGCGCTTCGCGACGTCTACGGCGTTTACGAGGAACCGGCGTTCTAGTTGACTGCGATTGCGGTCGGTAACAGCATCCGTGACTTGGCGCGCTTGAATCGCATCTACGGAAGAGCCCGTTGGCGAAAGCTGAAAGGGATTGCGAGTATCGAACTTCCGAGCGGTCGAATTCGTCTCGCAGAGATCCATTGGTACGAAGCACACGGAATTGGCAAGAAAGAGATGAACCGTTTTTGGATTAGATATGGAAGAAAATCACTTTGTCGTTTGCATTGATAACAAGGGCTACGAGTCATCCTTGGAATTCGGTAAGATCTATCAAGTTGTGGTTGACAAAGATGCCGAGGCGGAGGGATTGATTCGGATCATCGACGAGAGCGGCGAAGACTACGGATATGCTCTCGAAAGATTCCACGCTCTGGCTTTGCCTCAAAGCTTGGAAAATGTCCTGAGGGCAGCCTAGATAGCACGCAATGTAGAGTTTGCTGCAATTGAAAAATCTGATTGTCACCAAGAATATCAAGACGAAACATGGGTATTCCGAATGTTCCTTCACTCGTTTCGAAAATCCGCATAGGATCAGAAGGCGGACATGAGTTTGCCAGATTGTGTAAGAGTTTGTTGATTTCTTATTCTCACGGGCGTCCCAGAACTATCTTAATCTTGAGACGTATCACTCAGCCTTAATGGTTGGCGGAGTATTCGAACTTGGAATCTCTAACGGTTTGAGGGTCAAATCTCCAAACATCTTATTATCTTCGTAGCAGGAATTACGCTCAGAATCTGATGCCCGTATTCTTCGAACATCAACTCGAGTTCCGCGCGTGGCTCGAGGTGAACCACGAGACCGCGACCGAACTGATCGTCGGGTACTGGAAGGTTTCGACGGGAAAACCGTCGATGACATGGTCCGAGTCGGTCGATCAGGCTCTCTGTTTCGGCTGGATCGACGGCGTGCGCCGTAAGCTCGACGACGAGTCTTACACGATCAGGTTCAGCCCGCGCAAGCCGAAGAGCGGATGGAGCGCGATCAACATCGAGAAGATTGCCGAACTCACCGAGAAAGGACTTATGATGCCGGCCGGCACGGCCGCGTTCGAACGTCGCGGCGATCAGGATTCCACCGGTTACCGTTACAAAGAGTTCGCCGCCGAGTTTCCGCCCGACTTTGAGGCGCAATTCAAAGAGGCCGCGGTCGCGTGGGAATTTTTCGAGTCCCAACCGCCCGGTTATCGCCGCATCGCGTCGTATTGGGTCATGTCGGCGAAACGCGAAGAGACCCGCAAGAGCCGGCTCGAGCGGTTGATCGAGGCGTCAGCCGACCGAAAGCGCCTTTGAACGGCCCGTCCTATTCCGTCTAACTTCCGTATCGACCGCAAATCTGCGAAGATACCGTGCAAATCATCCGTTTGCCGTCGTCCATCAATAACGATATGAAACGAAACGCGCTAAAGATTTCCGGCCTGCTCGCAACATTTGCACTGATCGTTAACTTTCTCATCGTCTCAATCGACGCTCAAGACGGTCGGCAGCTTACCCGCGACGTCCCTCGATCCGGCGAATCGCGAATCGCGCTCGTTATCGGAAACGGCAAATACCAGAAGGTCTCGCCGCTTGAAAATCCCGTCAACAACGCAACGGACATGGCCGATGCGCTTCGCGGACTTGGTTTCGAAGTCATTTCGGGAACCGATCTGACATTGGTCCAGATGAGGCAGATGATCCGCGAATTCGGCGAAAAGCTCGAGGCCAAAAAGGGAATCGGACTGGTTTTCTACGCCGGACACGGCGTCGAAGTGAACGGTCGGAATTTCCTGATACCGGTCGATGCCGACATCAGGCGCGAGGTCGAGACCGAAGATTACGCGATCGACGTCAATTCGGTCCTCCGCCAGATGGACGCGGCCGGCAATGGTTTCAACATCGTCATTCTCGATGCCTGCCGCAACAACCCGTTCTCTCGCGGTTGGAGCCGGAGCAGCGACACCGGCGGACTCGCCAACGTCACTGCGCCGACCGGGACTTATATTGCCTATGCCGCCGCGCCCGGAACGACCGCTTCCGACGGAAAGGGCACACGAAACGGCGTATTCACGGGCGCGCTTCTGAAGAATCTTCGGACACCGGGTCTGAAGCTTGAAGAGGTCTTCAAATCGACGCGCGAAGAGGTGATGTCGCTGACGTCGAACAAACAAGTGCCGTGGGATTCGTCTTCGATCAAGGGGGATTTCTATTTCCTGCGAAGCAACGTCCCGCCGAAGGTTGCTGCGACGCCGACCACCGCTCCGTCGGTGTCTGAGACCGAGTCCTGGGAACTCGTAAAGGACAGCCGGAACGCGTCGGACCTGCGGCTCTTTCTGCGAGAGTTTCCGAACGGATCGCGAGCTGCCGAGGCGCGGATCAAACTCGATCGGCTGGTTTGGGAGTCGGCGAAACAGTCGGGCAATGCGGCGGCGGTCGAAGGATATCTGAACGAGTTTCCGAACGGCCAGTTCTCCTCGGCCGCGCGAATCAGGCTCGGCCAGCTAAAGGTCGTGCCGGCGGTCAAACCGACGCCTGCCCGATCTGAAGAGATCGCCGCCGGTACCGTCCGCAAGACTTCGAAAGGGATCGAGCTAGTCTGGATCCCGCCGGGCGATTTCATCATGGGTTCGGATAAGGGCGAAGCCGACGAGAAACCGGCGCGAAAAATTACGATCGCGAACGGTTTTTGGATCGGCAAATTCGAGATCACGCAAGGTCAATGGAAGTCGATGATGGGCGCCAATCCGAGCACTTTCGACGGTTGCGGCGACGATTGCCCGGTCGAAAACGTCAGTTGGGATGACGCTGTTGCCTATATCGCCAAACTGAATGCGGCGGACACTGAATT
>JAKOSS010000212.1 GCA_029777145.1 Acidobacteriota bacterium
CGAACGCCCAACAAATCTACACACCCTCGTCGCGGATGGAGACGCTTGTCGATCGCCTGCGGGACGAAGCGGACGCACTCGCCGCCGCCGCCGCAGACACCGTCAAACGCGGAGACGGATCCGATCAGGCGACGCTCGACGAGACGTTCTTTGCCGCACAATTCGGCGGTTCGGCGCGACTTCTGCGGGATCTCGTGCGCGGCCAACGGCCGGTCGTCGAGATCCGGAGATCGATCGCGATCATCGGCGAATTGTCGCGACGCACGCCGGCGGGTTCCGCGTTCGCGGATCGCTGGCAAACTATCCGCGGCATCGTCGCGGACATTTCCGCGGAGTTCGGCAGTGATTCCGCCGATCGCCCGAATCCGGAGAACCGTCCGGTCGCCGGTCGGGTCTATTGGCGCGGGATGGTTGATGACAAGCTGCAGCTGCTGATCAAGGGAAATCAGATCGAATACCGGACGGTTTCGGGTCGAACCATGCCGAACGGCACATTCAGTTTCACGACTCGCATGCCGGAGTCGGAGGTTGTTGTCGGGGTCACGAAATCGAAAGGCCGCGGCACGGTCCGGGTCGTCGAACAACCGACCGCGTCAAATGATTTCACTGCCGTGGTCGAAATCTACGACGACGGCGGCGGCGCGAAGGAATATGAGTTGGAAATCTATTGGAAGTGAGCGATGTCGGTGAGCGGTGAGCGGCTGAATTCCGATGATTTGACTGTCTATCAATTCCGAAGTAGCTGATAACTGAAAGCTTATAGCGGATAACTGCTTACTGCTCACGGCTCACTGCTTACTGCTTACGGCTTACCGCTTACGGCTCACTGCTCACGGCTTACCACTGCCCGCTCACAGTCCAATCGCTTTCGTCAGCGACCGGAAGATCTCGCGGCCGTCGTTCGATCCGAGCAATTCTTCGCAGGCGCGTTCCGGATGCGGCATCATACCAAGGACGTTTCCGGTTTCGTTGCAAATGCCCGCGATGTTCGAACGCGCTCCGTTCGGGTTGGCTTCTTCGGTCACCTCGCCGTTCTCGTCGCAATACCTGAAGACGATCTGACCGTTCTCTTCCAGCTGGTTGAAAGTTTCGTCATCGCAGACGTAGTTGCCTTCGGCATGCGCGATCGGGATCGAGAGCACGTCGCCGGAATCGAGCTCGGTCGTGAACGGCGTGCCGCTGTTTTCGACGCGCAGATTGACGTGCTTGCAAATGAAATGAAGATCGCGGTTGCGGATCAGCGCTCCGGGAAGCAATCCCGATTCGCACAAGATCTGAAAGCCGTTGCAGATGCCGAAAACGAACTTGCCGGACGCGGCGAATTCCTTGACCGCGCCCATTACCGGCGAGAACTTCGCCAGCGCGCCGCAACGAAGATAGTCGCCGTATGAAAATCCGCCGGGCACGATAACGGCGTCGTAACCGCTGAGATCGGTCTCACGATGCCAAACAAAATCGACCGGCTGCCCGACATGCTTCGAGATCACGTGATAGGCGTCGTGATCGCAATTTGAACCTGGGAAAACAAGGACTCCGAATTTCATATTCTTGGTCAGTGGTCAGTGGTCAGTGGTCAGTGGTCAGTGGTCAGTGGTCAGTGGTCAGTGGTCAGTGGTCAGTGGTCAGTGGTCAGAATATCTACGATTTTACAGCCTTCTGTCTACTGCTCACGGCCACTGCTCACTGCTTACTGCTCACGGCCACTGCTCACGGCTCACTGCTTACCGCTCACTGACCTCCACCCGATAATCTTCGATCACCGGATTGGCGAGGATGTCTTTCGCGATCTGCTCGGCAACGCGGCGCGCTTCGTCCGGCGACAACGACTCATCGAGCGCCATCTCGAAATACTTTCCCTGACGAACGTCATCGACGCCGGGCACGCCCAAAAGCTCGATCGAATGATGGATCGCCTTTCCTTGCGGATCGAGAACGCTCGGCTTCAAAGTCACATAAACCTTTGCTTTCATAACTGTTGAAATTTCCCGGCGGAAGCTAAATTCTTGCGCAAATTCTTGTTAATGGCAACGTCCTTATGCTAAATTCTCGATACGAGTTTGGCTTCCGTTCTACGATTATTCGCTGATTAAGATAAAAAGGAGATAAATCACTTATTATGCAAAACAACGTCGGTAAAACCGCGCTTGGTTTGGACATTAACGTCGGATCGCTGCTGTGCTATTTGCCCGTCTGTGCTATTAGTTTGATCTACAGCATCATCGTGATCGTGACCGACAAGACCAACAAACAGGTCAGATTCCACGCGTTTCAATCGCTGTTGATGACGGCCGCTTACGTGGTTGTGATCATGGCCGTTGCGATCGTCGGAGGCGGAATCACCGCGGCGACCGGATCGTCGATCATCGGGTTGCTCGTTTCGCTGCTCTATTTTGCCGTTATCGTCGGGTTCTTGATCCTGATGATCGTCGGTTGCGTCAAGGGCTACCAGGGCGGATCGTACAAACTTCCGGTCGTCGGCGACATGGCCGAGAAATGGTCCTAATTCCAAATTCCGTTTAGCGAAACACTCGGTCGAATACGGTTTCGACGTTCCGCAGATAGTGTTTCAGATCGAAGACGCGGGCAATTTCGTCAGGTGAAAGCCGAGACGAAATGTCCGCGTCTCTCATTATCAGCTCGCGGTATTCCCCGCCTTCGTCCCAAACCTTCATCGCATTGCGCTGCGTCCATGCATAGGCATCCTCGCGTGAGACGCCTTTTTGGGTCAGCGCGAGCAGCAACTGCCCGCTGAAAACCAACCCGCGCGTCAGATTGAGATTACGGAGCATGTTTTCGGGATAAACGACGAGCGTGTCGAGCAGCGACGTCGTTTTCGCGAGGATGTAATCGAGCGCGGCGCTCGAATCCGGCAGGACGATGCGTTCGGCCGACGAATGCGAAATGTCGCGTTCGTGCCAAAGCGCGACATTCTCCATGCCGACGACGGCGTTCGCGCGGATCGTCCGCGCCATACCGCATATGCGTTCCGAAAGGATCGGATTGCGCTTGTGCGGCATCGCGCTCGATCCCTTCTGGCCGGTCTTGAACTTCTCCTGCGCCTCGCGGACCTCGGTCCGCTGCCAATGACGCACCTGCAGCGCGATCTTCTCGAGCGACGAAGCGATGATCCCGAGCGTGCTGAGATACTCGGCGTAGCGGTCGCGCTGGATGACCTGCGTCGAGACGTCCGCGGCTTTGATCCCGAGCCTTTCGCAGACGCGTTCCTCGACCGACGGCGCGAGGTGCGCAAAGGCGCCGACCGCACCGGAGATCTTTCCGACGGCAACCGCTTCGCGGGCCCGCTCTAGACGCGCGCGGTTGCGCTCGAACTCCGAAAACCAGAGCGCCCAGCAGAGTCCGAACGACGTCGGTTCGGCGTGGATCCCGTGCGTCCGGCCGATCTGCGGCGTGTCCTTGAACTCGAACGCGCGGCGCTTCAGCACGTCGAGCAACGCGTCGATCTTCGGCAAAAGAATGTCGCAGGAATCACGCAAAAGAAGCGCGTTCGCCGTGTCAACTACGTCCGACGACGTCAGTCCATAATGGACGAAACGCGCCGAAGGCCCGATGTTCTCGGCGAGATTGGTCGTGAAGGCGATGACGTCGTGGTCGGTTGTCTTCTCGATCTCGTTGATCCGTTCGACCGTGAAGGCGGCTTTCGACTTGATCTCCGCAAGCGCATCGACCGGGATCACGCCGTCCTCGGCATGCACTTCGCAGACAGCGATCTCGACATCGAGCCACTTCTGAAACTTATTGCGGAGCGACCAGAGTTCGCCCATTTCGGGCAACGTGTAGCGTTCGATCATCCTTTTTCAAAATTCAAGATTCAAAGTTCAAGATCCAAGGAGCCCGTCGGAAAATTCACCGAACTCTGATCCGACTGCTCGCTAGTTGGCGAATCACCCGCCGCGGTCGCCTTTTCGCGACGATTCGGTTACTTCGCGGTCGGATCTTCTTTCTTTGACCGCAAATTCACGCGAAAAACCGCGAAAGAGGTGACGTCGCCAGGGCAAATGACTTGAATGCTCCGGGAGCGCGATTATTCCAACATCCTCGAAAGTTCAGAATTCGAAGTTCAAGATTCAAAGTTCAAGATTCAATATTCAAAGTTCAAAATTCAAGATTCAAGAATGCGATCCTTTTGAATTTTGAATATTTTGAATCTTGAATTTTGAATCAACATCCGAATTCCCAAATCCGAAATCCAAAATCAGATCATTCCCTTGCTGGCCAAAAGTTCGGCGTTGAGTACGGCCGAACCGGCGGCGCCGCGGACCGTATTGTGCGACAGCGAGACAAACCTGTAATCGAAGATATTGTCAGGGAAGAGCCGTCCAACCGTGATCGTCATTCCGTCGCCGGCGTCCCGGTCGAGCCGCGGCTGCGGACGCGAGGGCTCTTCGAGCACCTCGATGAACTGCTTCGGCGACGAATGCAGATCGAGAGACGGGAACGACTTCATCGCCTCGATGACGTCTTCGAGCGTCGCCGTCTCGCGCAGATTGACACGTACCGAGGCCGTGTGGCCGTCGATCACGTGAACGCGAAAACACTGCGCCGATACGCTGAAATCCGCCTTTTCGATCGCGCCGTTCGTCAGTTTTCCGAGGATCTTCTGCGCCTCGGTCTCGACCTTCGGTTCCTCGCCGGCAATGTACGGCACGACGTTGTCGGTGATGTCGAGCGACGGAACTCCCGGATAACCGGCACCCGAGATCGCCTGGAGCGTCGTCACGACGACCGATTCGATCCCGAATTTCCGATGCAGCGCGGCAAGCGGCGGCGCGAAACTGACGACCGCGCAATTCGGATTGGTGACGATAAACCCCTTTCCGAAGCCTCGTTTGACTCGCTGGGTCTCGATCAACGCGATGTGATCGGGATTTATCTCGGCGATCAGCAACGGGATGTCCTCGTCCATCCGGAACGACGACGAATTGCTGATCACGGGATAACCCGCGCGGGCGAACGCCTCTTCGGTTTCGCGCGCCACCGACGACGGCAGGCTCGAGAAAACGAGGTCGCAGTCGAGCGGAGGTTCGATCGGCTGCACGACGATATTCTTGACGTTCTCGGGCATCCCGCCCGGCAGTTTCCACGCACAGGCTTCAACAAACGTCTTGCCAGCCGACCGATCTGACGCGGCGAGCGCCGTGATCTCAAACTGCGGATGATGCTCGAGCAGTTGGCAGAAGCGCTGTCCGACGGTTCCCGTCGCACCCAGTATTCCGACTCTATATTTCTTCGCCATATGATTAAGAAAGATAAAGTTTACGGGACGCGATTCAAAAAAGAAAGGGAGCGGTTTGGCGGGCAGGCGCCTCTCAGAGATTGAGTTCGCGGCGGGTTACGAGGAAATTTATGATCCGTTCACGCGAGACGACCCCGCGAAGCGTTCCGCCGTCGAGCACGGGAAGTTGATTGACGTTCTCTCGGCCGATGATCTCGAGCGCGTCGATGGCCGGGGTCTTGAGATCGACCGTGTGCAGATCGGCGATCGGGCGCATCACGTCGCCGGCGGTCTTGAATTTCCACAAACGCCGCTCGACGGTGGCGATCTCGCGGGGCGTGATCAGTCCGACCGGGGCGCCGTTCTCGGCGACCATGAACCAGCGATCGCCCGATTTCAGCAGAAAATTGTCGACGATGTGATCGATGCTCGTATTGGACTCGACCACCGGAAAATTGCTCTCGAGCAAGCTTTCGACCCGCAGATTTCCGAGCGCGCGGCGCAACTCGACCTCGAGATACGACGCCTTTGCGGCATTGAGCAGAAACCAGCCGATAAAGGCGATCCAGAGCCCGCCGAACCCGGCTCCGCCAAAGAAGAGAAACAGTCCCAGAACGATGAACATGACCGCCAGGAAATGTCCGGTCTTCGATGCCGCTGTCGTCGCCCGGTCACGGTCGCCGGTCAATCGCCAAACGATCGATCGCAATACGCGGCCGCCGTCCATCGGAAAGCCGGGCAACATGTTGAACGCCGCCAGTGCAACATTCACGAAACCAAGCCAAACAAGGATCGCGAGCGCCGGACTGTCCGGATCGCTTCCGGGGGTCCAGCCGAGGGTGCGCGCGACGCCCAGACAAACGGCGCCGATAACGGCGCTCGTGATCGGTCCGATGATCCCGAGCCAGAACTCGGTCTGCGGATCTTCGGATTCCTTCTCGATCCGCGCCACGCCCCCGAGCGCGAAAAGCGTCACCGAACTGACCGGAAGCCCTTTCAGTCGGGCGACGAACGCGTGCGAGAATTCATGGACGACGATCGCCGCGAAAAACAGGATCGCCGTCAGAATCGACATCGACCAGATGACCGACGCCGC
>JAKOSS010000213.1 GCA_029777145.1 Acidobacteriota bacterium
AGCGATCGGCCCGGATCGCCGTCGTTCCAATGATTCTGAGCCTGATCTCAGCGGCCCGACGATCTTCCGCGGACGCGTCCGGATGACCGGCCAGCCATCGTTGCCAATTTGCTTCGCCGTCGACAGCTTCTCGTTTGACGGCACGTTCGATGTCGGCGTCGGCCCTGATCGTCCGGCGTGTCTGATCGAGCGGGATCGGTCGCCCGAGGATCTTCTCCATGTAGCGGATGTCGTCTAGTTTGTAATACTCACGAACGTCGCCGGGCGTCCAGAGATCCGGCAGCCAGCGAAGCCAGCCCGGACGCGGATCGCGCCAACCTCGGGTTCCGGGCCGCATGGTTGGTTTTGGGATCTTCAGCGTCCTGAAGGTGTATGTCCGCGCCGTCGTCATCGGCTGCGCGGTGCAGTATCCTTCTTGCTCCTTTTGGTAGTCATTGCGACCATCCGGCGGATCGATCTGCGCGGACACGCGGGCGACGACGACGATCAGGATCGCCGCCGCCAGAGTCAATCTGCGCGCCGCGTCATGCATGTTTCGGCCGGTTACGGTTTCTTCGTACCGCCGCCGCTCGTGCCGCATCCGGGTGCGGACGAATCGACGAGACAAACATTGCAGGCGTCCTTCTCGCTGATGCACGCCCCGCCGCATTCCTTCTGTCCCGGCCCGCAACCTCCGGTTTTCCCGGGTTCGAGCTTGTTGTTGACCGATTTAACGCATTTCACTTTCTTGACGATTTTGCCGATATTCTTCACAAGTTTGGCCGAAGCCGCCCAACCTTCGAGCGTGACCACGCCGTCGTTGACCGTCACGTTGATGTTCCTGACCGAGTCGGGATACTTTTTCTTGATCGCGTTGTAAACGTCGACAACGAGGTCATTGTCGGATTTCGCGCTGCAGTCGGTCTTCTGGGCCGTGGCGGTGATCGCACCTCCGAGCACGAGAACGAAGGTCAAAAGCGCAAAGCGGATGATTTTTGTCGGATTCATCGGTTATCTCCTTAATCGAAGTTCGTCAGCAGCGAAAGCAGACTGAACCGCGACTGCTTCCCGAAAAAGATCCGTTTTCCGTCGGGCGTCCACGAGATGCTCGAGAAGTACCGGCGGGGATCGTTGTTGCTTGTCAACTGTTTCGCCGCACCGCCTTGAGCGGGCAGGATCCAGATGTCGTCCTTGCCATCGCGGTTTGCCGCGAACGCCAGGGTCTGGTGATCGGGAGAAAGATGCATGTTGTGGACATAGGCGTCCGGCAAGGTCGCGGTTTCGACCGACTTCTTCGAATCGATCAAAAGCCTCGAATATGTGACTTCCGCGGCCGTGCCGGATAGCGCTCCGCGCGGAACTATGCCAAGAAATATCGTTTTGCCGTCCGACGACCACCCGATCAATCTGATAAACGAATTTTCGCTCCAAACCGGGTCAACGGATCTCGTCCCGGTATCGAACAGCGAGACGCTGAACGTCGGGCGTCCCTCGAGATTGTTCGTCTTCGTCAGAAAAGCGATCTTCTTTCCATCGGGCGACCAAATCGGCGACGAAACCGAAAGATCGCTCCCGAAGTCGGTGATCCGCACGTCGTTCGAGCCATCCGCCGCGGCGAGCCAGACGTTGGCATGATCGTCGGCGTCCGACACGTACGCGATCTGACGGCTGTCGGGCGACCACGAAAAATCGGCGCCGTTGATGCGGTTGTAGGGAAGGACGGTGAAATTGATCGGCACGACGCCGTCGTTTGTGACGCGGCGGGCGTTGCCGCCGATCACCGGAATCGTTTCGATCTGGAGTTTGTTTCCGACGAGTTTTGTGTACGCGACGGTACGGCCGTCGGGCGAGAACTTCGGCAGGCTCGCGTCCGAAGCGATCTGCGTTCCCGATTCGCCGCCCGACGCCGGCGCGACGATCACGTTTCCGTTGAAGATCTTGTTGCCCTGGCTGAGATTCTTGACGGCCTCGTACGCGACCAGCGTTCCGTCAGGCGAGACGTCAGGCCAGAATTCGGAATCGATATTCGAAGCGAAGGCCGTCTCCTTTCGGGTCGCGACCTCGACCGACCAGACATCGGACTCCTCTTTGGCCGTGCCGTAGAGAACCTTTGACCCGTCCAGCGAAGCATCGAGGACAAGCGAGTCATTCTCGGTTTTCGTTAGTTGCCGCGGCTCGGAGCCGGAGCTGTCGGTCGCGAAGATCTGAAAAGTTCCATCGACGGTGGCGCTGAAAAACAGCCGCTTGCTGTCGGCATGCCAGGCAAGGTTCTTGATCTGCCCGTCGGTCTCGTAGATCTTCCGCGGCGTCGCCTGCTCGACGTCGGTTATCCAGATCGCGCTCTTGTTGTTCTCGTCGTCGATGAACGCGATCGCCGTCTCGTTCGGCGCGATGTAAAGCGATCCGGGCCGGATCCCGCGGCCCGCGAGGTCGGTGAGTTTCGTTTCGTTGCCGTTCGTCGTGTCTGCCACGTACAATTCGCCGCCGGCGTCGTAGTAGATCCGATCCGACTTGGACCAGAAACGAGGCCGCGCGCCGCGGTCGGGCACTTCCTTGACGACCTGCGCCGATCCTCCGAGCCGCGGGATCCGCCAGATCGCCGACTGCCCGCCTTTCGTCGAGAAATACGCGATCTCCTCACCGTTCGGTGACCAGATCGGGTTCCGGTTGCCGCCGTCGTCCTTCGTGATCTGGACCGCTTCGCCCGACGCCGCTTGCTTGACCCAGATGTTCATCGAGCCGCTGCGCGAGGACGAGAACGCGATCGTGCGCGCGTCGGGGGAAAGAGAGCCGACGCTGTAAGTCTCGCCCGGAGTGCTCGACCAATTCGCCACCTCGGCCGTGCGGATGGCCGAAACCGTCGAAATGTGCGCCGCCGGCCGGAGCATGAAATAGCCGGCGACGGCGGCAACGACGATCAAGGCGGCCGCGAGCAGGTAAGTCGGGACATTCGAGCGCACCATCGAGTGGTCGCCCGTGACCTGCGTGATCTCGGCGGTCGTCCGATTTCGCGGCGCCGGCTCGCTGTCGAGCGTCTTTCGGGCGTCGCCGAGATCGATCATCAGGTCCTTGATATGCTGGTAGCGCATCTCGCGGTCCTTTCGGAGCGTCTTTTCGACAACCCGCGCAAGATCGGCCGAGACCTCCGGAACGGCCTCGTTCAACGGTTCCGGGTCGTCCTTGAGTACGGCGCCCAGGATGTCCATATTTGTCGCGCCGCGGAACGGCGGTTCGCCCGTCAGCATCTCGTACAGCACGACGCCGAAACTGAAGATATCGCTGCGCGAATCGACGCGCAGACCGCGGGCCTGTTCAGGCGACATGTACTGCGGCGTTCCGACGATCATGCCGGGCAAGGTTGCGGCCTCGACACGCGTTTCCGCTTCGGTGTCGACATCCGACGAAACGGTCGGATCGAGTTTCGCGATGCCGAAATCGAGGACCTTGACGATCCGGTCCTCGCGGATCATGACGTTGTCGGGTTTGATATCGCGGTGGACGATGCCGGCGGCGTGCGCGGCGGCAAGTGCCGAGGCGATCTGGAGCGCGACCGCGATCGCCTCGTCGGGTTCCATGCGGCCGGCGAGAAGTTTCGACTTGAGCGTCTCGCCGCGCACGTATTCGGTAACGATGAAGTGCGAATCACCGTGGTCGCCGATCTCGTGGACGGTCAGGATGTTCGGATGGTTGAGGGCCGACGCGGATTTCGCTTCCCGAAAAAAGCGTTCGCGGCGCTTGTCGTCGTCGGAGAGTTCGCCCGTCAGGAACTTGATCGCGACGTCGCGTTCGAGTCGCCGGTCGCGGGCAAGAAATACCTGGCCCATGCCGCCCTCGCCGATCAGCGATCGGATGACGTACTGGCCGATCACCGATCCCGGTTCGAACTGCGAACCGGAGCTTCGCGGATCCTCTCCCAAAGAGTCGCGTACGATCGAATCGTGCGACCGATCAAGGAGAACATCGCGCTCCATGTCGGCGTCGAGAAGCGATCTCACCTCGTTCTCGAGTTCGCGGTCGCCGTCGCAAAGTTGAACAAGTATCGTCTCGCGACCGTCGGCCGGAAGGTCGGCGACGGCGTGGAAAACTGACTCGATCCGTCTAAGTTTCTCTTCGTCCATCGAAGCGTGGAACTGCGGTTGTCGTGCAAAAGCCGGAAAATCGTTTGAATTTCGACATTATAGTCGAATTCATTGAAACGGGAAGAATTATTCGATCGCGCGCCGGCCGTCGGCACCGTCTCCGGCCATCATTTCGCGCTGCAGCCAGGATCTGGCGAAACGCCAGTCGCGCTTGATCGTCTTGGGTGAAAGTTCGAGCGCTTCCCCGATCTCTTCGGTCGTCATGCCGCCGAAGAACTTCATCTCGACAATGCTCGCCTTGCGCGGATCGATCCGGGCGAACCGTTCGAGCAATGCGTTCAGATGGACGATCTCATCCGAGATATCCGGACTCACGGCGAGCGATTCTTCGAGAGTGATCCGCCGCGCCTCGCCCCCGCGTTTGAGGCTCTGTTTCGAACGCGCGTAATCGACGAGTATGTGCCGCATCGCACGGGCGGCGACGGCAAAAAAATGGGCCCGGTTCTGCCATTCGGCCCGTTGCCCCTCGGCAAGCTTGACGTATGCTTCGTGGATCAGATCGGTCGTTTGGAACGTATGTCCCGAATCCTGGCCGCGCATCGCGCGTCGGGCGATCCGCCTGAGATCCTCATAGACCGCGGGCAAAAGCAATTCGAGCGCGGCGTCTTCGCCGTCGTTCCAGCGGACGAGCAGTTCGGTGATCGGGGTCGATCGCATGTTCATTCGAATAAAATGTGTGGGGAGACGCGGCAGATTCCGTTCCACGCCTTGTCGCGGATGTTACTACGAACGGGCGTTGAATCCTAGTCGCCCGACGATGCTTGTCCGGCTCTTCCGAAACGACTAAAATCGGCGTTGCAAATGAAGGCCGATCTGATCATACACAACGCTCAACTTGTGACCTGTGCGTCGCATGGAAAGCCGCTCAAAGGCGCGGCGATGAAGGACGCCGGCGTGATCTCGGGCGGCGCCGTCGTGATCGGCTCCGGATCGATCGTCGCGGTCGGGAACTCGTCCGAAATACTCTCGAAATTCGACGGTGCTGACGTGATCGACGCCCGCGGGCGGGTCGTTTCGCCGGGTTTTGTCGATTGCCACACGCACATCGTTTTTGCCGGCGACCGCCTGAACGAGTTCGAGCTCAAGATCGAGGGCGCCGACTATCTCGAAATACTCAAGGCCGGCGGCGGCATTCTCTCGACGGTACGCCACACGCGGGCCGCACCGCGGGATCAATTGGTCGAACAAACCCGGCGCCGCCTCGACAAGATGCTCGCGCTCGGCGTGACGACTTGCGAGATCAAGACCGGCTACGGGCTCGACGAAGAAACCGAATTCAAGATGCTCGACGTTATTGCCGAACTCGACGCGACTCACCCGGCCGACATCGTGCCGACCTTTCTGGCGGCGCACGCGGTACCGAAAGACGACTTTCGCGCGAAGGATCCGTCGCTCTCTGACGAAGCGATCGGCGATCTTTACACCGACGAGATCTGCGG
>JAKOSS010000214.1 GCA_029777145.1 Acidobacteriota bacterium
AGCACGGCGTTCGTCGATCCGCCGGTCGCCATGACGACGGCGATCGCGTTCTCGAAAGCCTTGCGCGTCATAATCTTCGACGGGATCAGTTCGTGCTCGATCGCGTTGGCGAGCGCCGACGCCGATTCGCGCGCTGAAACACGCTTTTCGTCGTCCTCGGCGGCCATCGTCGATGAATACGGGAGGCTCATCCCAAGCGCCTCGATCGCTGACGACATCGTGTTCGCGGTGTACATTCCGCCGCACGATCCGGCGCCCGGGCAAGCTTTTCGCTCCACCTCGCAGAGTTCGGTTTCGTCGATTTTCCCCGCAATGAACTCGCCGACCGCCTCAAACGCCGAAACGACCGTCAGATCGCGGCCCGCGTGACGGCCGGCCTTGATCGTGCCGCCGTAAACGAAAATCGATGGAATATCGAGCCGCGCGATCGCGATCATCGCGCCCGGCATGTTCTTGTCGCAGCCGCCGATCGCGAGCAGGCCGTCCATGCGCTGGCCCTGGCAGACGGTCTCGATCGAGTCGGCGATGACCTCTCGCGAAACGAGCGAATATTTCATACCCTCGGTGCCCATCGAGATGCCGTCAGAGATCGTGATCGTCCCGAAGGTCTGCGGCATCAGTCCGGCCGCACGCGCCGCGGCGTCGGCGTCGGTCGCCAGCTTTCCAAGACTCAGATTGCACGGTGTGATGTTGCTGTGGCCGTTCGCGATCCCGATGATCGGCTTCTTGAAATCGGCGTCGCCGAATCCGACGGCGCGGAGCATCGCGCGGTTCGGGGCGCGTTCGACGCCCTCGGTGATCAGTTTACTGCGTTTGTTGTTCATTGGCTTATTCAATCGTTGCGGCCGCGGATTGGCATTAGAGCGATTAGTCGCGGATCTCTTTTGATTCATTTCCGCGTCATCGGCGTAATCCGCGGCTAAATGCTTTACTGCCCAACCTGTTCGGTGCCGGCTCGACCTTCGGTGATCAGTTTGCCGCGTTGGTTGTTCATTGGTTCTTTCAATCGTTGCGACCGCGGATCAACGCGGAAATTCACTTTTTGGTCTTATCCGCGTCATCGGCGTAATCCGCGGCTAAACGCTTTCGTATGACGATCCGCGGCTAAATCAATCCCCGGTTCTCAGAAATTCGTCGACGCCCTTCGCCGCATCGCGCCCGTCGCGCATCGCCCAGACGACGAGCGACTGTCCGCGCTCGCAGTCGCCGGCGGCGAAAACATGCGGCACGTTCGTTTGTTTGTTCGGCCCGACGGCGATCGTCCCGCGCGACGTGAACTCGACACCGAGATCTGCAAGTACCGGATTGCGTTCAGCGCCGGTGAAGCCCATCGCGAGAAAGACCGAATCGGCGTCCCAGGTCTCAGTCGTTTCCTCGATCTCGCGCAGCGTCCGGCGTCCGTCCACTTCCACGAACTCGACCCTGACCGTTTCGACCGACTTCAATTTGCCGGACTCGTCGCCGACGAACCGTTTCGTCGAGATGTTGTAATCGCGCGGATCGTCTCCAAAGAGCGCGGCCGCTTCTTCCTGCCCGTAGTCGGTCTGGAGCGTGCGTCCGCGGAACAGCCAGTCCTGATGATTCAGTTCGCGGTCCGGATTAGGCGGCATCAGTTCGAATTGCGTGACGCTCGCCGCGCCGTCGCGGATCGCGCTCGCGACACAGTCGGTTCCGGTGTCGCCGCCGCCGATGACGATCACCCGTTTGCCGCGTACCGCCGAGGCGTCGCGACCGCTGCCGCGGAGCAGGTCCTTCGTGGTCTCCGTCAGGTATTCCATCGCCTGGCGGACGCCATCCAGTTCGCGTCCTTCGATCTCAAGTTCCCTCGCGACGGGCGCTCCGGCGCAGAATACAATCGCGTCGTAAGAGCCGTTCAATTCGTTTGCCGACATATCCGCTCCTACAGATATGTTAGTTCGAAACGCGATTCCTTCGGCTTCCAAAAGTCGTGTCCGGCGTTCGACCACGCCCACTTTATCGAGTTTCATATTCGGAATCCCATATGTGAGCAGCCCGCCAACGCGATCCGAACGTTCGAATACAGTGACGCGGTGTCCGCGACGATTCAG
>JAKOSS010000215.1 GCA_029777145.1 Acidobacteriota bacterium
CCCGGCGGCCTTTGCGGATACGAACTGTAGCCCTTTCTCGTTTAACAAATGCAACACTGACAGCACGTGCGTCGCCTGAAGTCGACCAGCCAGAGATCGCCCCGGGCGGATTATGACCGATGCGGCAATTTCTCTATTGGACGCGTTTTCCGGTGGGGTGTCATCATTGTCGCCATCTTGACCCGCGGTCCGGCGAGTAGCGGGGAGTAGCTTGCCGGCCTCGCGCCTGGAAGATCCGGAAATCGGATAGACCAAAACGAGCCCTTTTCAGTCATTCGCAGTCCAAACTCGATGGTGCCGCGGCCAACGTAACTCAACGGATCGATCGGGTAGACGATCGTTCCCCAGCTTTGAGACTCAAGATTCGTCATTTCGATGCCGTCATCGAACGTTGACCGGTCGAAGATCACGAAAGCGTTGACCAACGAGAGATCTTCAAGGTTCCAAACGGACCCGAGACCGTCGAGGTTCGGCGGCTCCGATATTGTCCGGAAGTCCATCTCCGTCATCGGTTTCGGCTCGGCCAGGAATTTGATCAGATCCCGTTCCGCGAGCGGTACGTTCAGCGGAAAATTGGTCCGGAGCGAACGAAGATAATTTGAGCTGATGCTCAAACGCGCCGGAATCGGGTTCGCAAACTTCTCAAAACGCACCGGTGCCGCAAAAAGTGAGAGCTTTTGCGGTATGAGAACTCCGTTCGGCGCCAGGAAACGGGATCGGAGGTCGATGAACGAATTTACGGTTTCAGGGCTATAAGCACTCGCGCCAAAAAGCTCGCAGACGATGACGTCGAACTTTCCGCGAATCCTGACGTCGTCCGATCTTCCGTGGATGATCTCGATCAGATGGGCGACCCCGTTTTCCTGCGCGTGCTTGTAGATCATCGGGATCAATTCCTTTTCGACCTCGATCGCGACGACGCGCTTTGCGCCGAGTTTCGCCGCAAGAATCGCCCACACGCCGGTCCCCGCGCCGACGTCGAGGAAGCGCGTCTCAGGCGTTATCCTGCGTTCAATGGCGCGTGCCAGCAATTCGTTGCGAACGCCGTCGGCGAGCATCTTCTCGTGATATACGACAAGGTTAGGCAGCGCGCCCGCAATGCGCTCGTCCTCGAGTTCCTTCTTCGATTTCATCACGGGCATAGATCTTTTCTTACTTACCACCGACCGTCGTATCGCACGAAGCCCTCACGCCAGTTGCCGGTTCCGATGACGGGCAGGGTTCCCACGAAAACGATCTCGGTGTCGGGCGCACAGGATTTCCGATACGTCCGCCCGCCCGGCGATGCGATCGTCAGCACTATCCGCTGCTCACGTCGGGCGGAAACCGCCGCTGACCGCCAATCGGACTTGCACCGGATCACGAGCCGCGCGCCGATCGGGAGTTCTCCGAGAGAGCGGTTCTGGTTGTTCCCGACGACTGGATCCATGGTCTTTGATTGTCGCGCAAGTCTTGCGGCATCCAAAATCCGAAATCAAAAAACTCTTGACTTCCGGCTCGCCTGAATTGTAGAATCAGATTGTGGGGCGCTCTCGCGCCGAAGCTGAAGTGGAGTGTGTTTGCTACCATGAATTCAAATCATAAAGGCGTCCGAAAAACGATGGCCGAATACAAGCCCCGCTCCCGTTCGGGTGACGTCGTCGTCCAGCATATTGACGGCGAGATACTGATCTACGATCTTCGGATCGACAAAGCTTACTGTCTTAATCCAACTTCTGCCGCCGTTTGGCAGCATTGCGACGGAGAGAGCACCGTCGCCCGAATTGGCGAACTGGTGTCTGCGGATCTTGGATCCAAGGTCAGCGACGACCTGATCTTTCTCGCTCTCGACCAGTTCCGAAAAACCGATCTGGTTGATTCGGCCCCATTCCCGATATCAACGATCCCGGAGCTATCGCGTCGTGAGATCGTCAAGAGGATCGGCGCGGCATCCCTCGTAGCTCTGCCGATACTTGTCTCGCTAACCGCGCCCGTCGCGGTTCACGCCAACTCGCTTTGTATGACACTCGTCGGCGGATGCCAGTGCGGCTTGGGCGACAAGCAGCCTGCAGGGAACTTCTGCACTCCTTCCGGACTTTTCTCGATGGCCTGCGCCGATACCAATTGCCGGTGTCTCAGCCGTGGATTTGGACCCGACGACTGTGTGCCTTAGGACACGGCTTCGGTATCCAGATACTCCAGAAGTCTTGCCGCGGTTTCCGCGGCCTCGCCTCTGTTCGAACGGATGAACGTCGCCGACGCCGCGACTCGATTCAGCACCGTCAGCGTGAAATTCGGCGAATTTCGGATCGGCACGGTCTCCGCGATGAGCGCCATCAGGCCCTTTGCGCGACTCAGTTTCCGCGGTCGCCAAATCGCGTCTTTTTTGAATCTCGAGATTACGACGGTCCCGACAGGCTGATTCTCGCACGCGACGCTACCGCCGACCTCCTCGACCGTGAGCTCGACCTGTCGGAAATCGTCGATGATTCCGCGCATCGAAAGCGTCTTTGGAAACGGTTGCACGAAGCCCTCGGAATCGATCACCGCGTACTCATCAGAATAGTACCCCGCGCCCAGTTTGACGAGTTCGGCGGTAAGTGTCGTTTTCCCGCTGTAGCTCGCGCCCGGGACGAGGATCGCCCGGCCCTTCCAACTGACGGCACCCGAATGGACGAAGACGTGCCGGGGCGCGTTCTCGGCGACGGTCAGCCTGATATGCGACGCGAGATACGTGAGAGTCCTTTCAAGATCGGCCCGCTGAATGATCCAATCCTCCGCATTGCGTGCCGAGAACTCGCCGTCCCCGAGATCAATGAGTTCAAAATGGAACTGAGCGCTCTCGTCGGCCGAAAAGACCAGGCCGGCCGGCAACGCCGCCCGGACGGTCTCGCGGATCGTATCGGCCAGCCCGGCACTCCGTGACACGACCGAGATGCCTACTCCGAACGCCTCAAAATCAACCGAGCAGTTCATAAAACCAGTTCAACTGAGTGCAAAGTGCAAGTCAGTGCATAACGCAAAGTCCATAGTGCAACTCAGTGCATAACGCAAAGTGCACAGTGCAACTCAGTGCATAACGCAAAGTGCATAGTGCAACTCAGTGCATAACGCAAAGTGCATAGTGCAAAGTGAATTTTGGAGTTGACAAGAAATGCGCCGACGCTGAGGTTTTGCACTATGCACTATGCACTATGCACTATGCACTATGCACTATGCACTATGCACTGAATCGCTATACCAACTTCTTCTTCAGTTCCTTGACCTCTTCCCGGAGCCTTCCGAGGCCTTTCACGAGAGCGTTCTGGCGTTTGTATTCTTCGAGCGGCTGAACCGGCGTGCCCCACCAGACGCCGGGGCGGACGATCTTGCCGGGCAGGACGCCGGCCTGCGATCCGATGACCGCGCCGCTCAGGACACGCGCGTGATCGCCCATTCCGACCTGGCCGCCGATGACGCAATCGTCCTCGATCTCGGTGCTCCCCGAGATTCCGGTCTGGGCCGCGATGACGACGCGCTTTCCGATCGTGACGTTATGCGCGATCTGTACGAGGTTGTCGATCTTCGTGCCTTCGCCGATCCGCGTTTCGCCGAGCGCGCCACGGTCGACGCAGCTTCCGGCGCCGATTTCGACGTCGTTCTCGATGATGACGGTGCCGATCTGCGGGAATTGAACGTATCCGTCCGGGCCCCGAACGTACCCGAAGCCGTCGGCTCCGATGACCGCGCCGGCGTGCAATACGCAGTCGTCGCCGATCGTGACGTTGTCGTAGATGACGCAGTTCGGGTAGATCACGGTGCGTTCGCCGATCGAAACGTCGCGGCCGATCCGCGCGCCGGCGTGGATCTCGGAATCCTGGCCGACCGATGAACCGTCGCCGATCGTCGCGAAAGCTCCGATGAACCGGGCACGGACATCGCAACCATCGCCGACGCAAGCCGTCGGATGCCATCCCGCAAGACCCGATCCACCGACCAGAAGGCGCGCGATCCGCGCGAATTCCAGTTTCGGATTCTCGACCTTTATCAAAATACAGTCGGCCTCCGCCCCGAATTCCTTCGGCACGAGCAGGCAAGAAGCGCCCGACGGTTCGAATTTCGCCGCCACCTCGACGAACGCCAGATCGCCTTTCGACGCCGACCGGAGCGACGCGACGCGCGTGACCTCGGTCTCGCCGTCGCCGATCAGTTCACCGTTCGTGATTCTCGCGATTTCACTGACTTTCATAATCTAATGACTGGAGCGCAAGCGTCCCGCTTGCAAACGGCGTGAAACGCCGTCAGACCGCTGAAATCCGCGCCCCGTTCGCGCTTCGCGCTCATGCAAGCGGGACGCTTGCGCTCCAGTCCAGTGCTCCAGTCGGCTTGCGCTCCAATCATCATTCCGCCTTTTCAGCGTCGTTGACGACCGTTTGCAGAAAGAACTCGACCCCCTCGATCTCGAATCCGTGGTCGCGGACGAGCGCGATCAGCACCGGCGCACTTTCGCTGTCGAGAAAATCGAGGTCCGAGAGGTCGAACGTGATGTTCCGGCCGCGCTGTTCGCGCAGATCGAACGCGATCCGTCCGAGAAGCTCGGCATCTTCGCGGGTCATCGAACCCTCGACGCGCAACACGGTCTTGCCGCGATCGGTGTCCTCGAATTCTGTCAGCGTCGTCGGCATTTGGGTCTATCCTAAAGATTTGATTGATTTTGTCAATACGCAGCGTGGTGGGCGAAGTTCACGAAAACGCGGAAAGCCGCGATCGCTCGTCGCGAGCGCGGCTTCCGCTTCCGTTTGAACCTTCCCCGTGTTCGTTAGTCCTCTAATCCGTCACCGAATCTGCCGGGACCGCGCGGTCCTTCGGGTCCGCCAGGGCCGAAGAACGGCCGACGCATACGGTTCTTGAAGCGCTCTTCCATATTCTGCTTCATTTCGTTTGCCTTCACCCTTTGCTCGGGCGTCAGCACCGCGAAGATCGCGGCCTTGGTCTTTTCCTTTTCGACGATCAGCGCTTTCGTCGTTTCAGCCTGCGCGGCCGCGAGCCGATTGACCTCGGCCTCGTTGAACGTGCCGTCAGTGCCGAGATTCTTGATCGCGTCGTGATTCGATTTGAGCGCTTCTCTCAGGGGCTCGACGCGCGTTTTCGAATCTTCGAGAATGCCCTTGATCTGCGTCTTCTGCTCTTCCGACAGACCGAGTTTTTCGGCCATCATCAGAAGTCCCTTGCCCGGTCCGAATCCGCCGCCGCGAGGGCCGCGTCCCGGTCCGTCGCCGCGCTGCGCGAAGATCAGTACCGCGCCGATCGAAATGAGTGCGACTGCCAAGATTGCGATAGTTGCCTTTTTCATAAAATTTCTCCTTACCATTTTCCTTCGAGGCTTTCCTCGCCTCTCACTTGTTAAGACGATCCGGCGAGAGGTCCGAACGTCAAGTTATCGCGATGATCTGTAAAGAAATGTAAAAGTTTGGACGCCCCTGCAGGAAGTGGCGTAAAATCGACTCGTGGACAAGATCCTGATCATCGACGACGACGAGGAACTATGCGATCTCGTCGCCGAATACCTTTCGGTCGAGGGGTTTTCGACCGAGGCAGTTCACGACGGCGAGGTCGGCCTGGCGAAAGCGCTCGGCGGCGGCTACGGCATCGCGATCCTCGACGTGATGCTGCCAAAGAAGAATGGGTTCGATGTTCTGCGCGAGTTGCGGAAGACATCGTCGCTGCCGGTTCTTATGCTGACCGCCCGCGGCGACGATATGGAGCGGATCGTCGGACTCGAGATCGGCGCCGACGATTACCTCGCGAAGCCGTTCAACCCGCGCGAGCTCGTCGCCCGGCTCCGCGCGGTCCTGAGGCGTTCGCAGGTTCCGGCCGAACCGAAGCAGCCGGCGCCCGAGGTTCTCGCCGTCGGCGATCTCGAAGTTTCGCCCGGCGCGCGGACTGCAAAACTTCACGGCGAAGAGATCGGACTGACGGCCGTGGAATTCGATCTTCTCGCCGCACTCGTCGCCGAGGCCGGCAGCATCGTCCGCAAGGAAGATCTCAGCCGCCGCGTTCTCGACCGCAGCCTTTCGCCCTTCGATCGCAGCCTCGATATGCATATCTCCAATCTGCGGAAGAAGCTCGGCGCGCGGCAGGACGGCAGCGACCGGATCAAGACGATCCGGTCGGTCGGTTACATCTATACGGTTGTCTGACGAATGAACCTTTTCTTCAAGATCTTCCTCTGGTTTTTGGCGGCGATGGCGATGATGGTCGGCGTCGCGCTGTTCTTCACCTGGACGCTTCAAAGCGACCCGTTCGTCACACGCTTTCAGGGGATCGCCCGCAATCAGGTCCGAAATCACGCCGGCACAGCCGCTCAGATCTACGATTCGGAAGGGATCGACGGTGTCAAGGAATTTCTCGATCGGATCGGCGGATCGGAACCGATCCGCGAGGTCGGACTCGTCGACGAGCGCCGCAATCTGGTGATCAACGAAGGGATCACGAATCACCGGTACGACGATCTTGTCGATCGTGCGTTCGCCAGCGACGAGACCGAAGCGGCTTTCACCGGAACTCCCGAGGTCGTGTTTGCCAAGAGCCTGCAGCTCAAGGACGGGCGACGGTTCGTGCTGATCGCGGTTTGGAACCGCGTCGCGCCGCCGCCGTTTCTCGGTGAACCGCGCCTTCGGTACCTGCGGCTTTTGGGATTGTTCCTGACGGCGATGCTCGTGTGCTACATCCTCGCGAAATATCTCTCGTCGCCGATCGTCAAGCTGTCGCATGCGACCCGCGAACTCGCTGCGGGCAATCTCTCGACGCGCGTCGCCGAGAAGATCGGGAAGCGCCGCGATGAATTCGCCAAACTCGCCGCCGATTTCGACGAAATGGCCGAAAGGATCGAGACGCTGGTGACCAGCGAAAAACGTTTGACGCGCGACATTTCGCACGAACTCAGGTCGCCGCTGGCCCGCATGAACGTCGCGCTCGAACTGGCGAAGCAAAAGGCGGGTCCCGAGAATCTACCGAACCTGAACCGGATCGAGACAGAGTCGGAGCGTCTGAACGAGATGATCGGCCGCTTGCTGACCTTGTCGCAGCTCGAGAGCGGATCGATGAGCGTTTCGATGGTCAGACTCGACCTGACGCGTCTCGTCCGCGACATCCTTGAGGACGCCGAATTCGAGGCGGCGGCGAAAGGGAAGTCCGTGAATGCGGGGACGATCGACGATTGCCGGATCGTCGGCAACGAGAATCTGCTGCGGAGCGCGATCGAGAACGTCGTCCGCAACGCGGTTCGCTACACCGACGCGGGGACAGCCGTCGACGTCAGCCTGGCCGTCACCGGACCTTTTGCCGAGATCGCCGTTGAGGACCACGGCGGTGGCGTTCCCGAGGACGAACTCGATAACCTCTTCAGGCCTTTCTATCGACTTGCCGAAGCGCGCGAGCGTCGATCGGGCGGAGCAGGGCTCGGACTGGCGATCGCCCGCCGCGCGGTTTTCGCACACGACGGGGCGATCTCTGCCACAAACAAGAACAAAGGCTTGAGGGTCTCGATCAAACTGCCCCTGAACGCCGCGCGTCAATGAACGACTTCACACTCAGCGCGACGAACGCGAGACAGACCAACGACGTGATCACTTGCGAAACGACCGCCAGCGGGCGTTCGGCAGTTCCGCCGAGAAGCGCTCCGATCTTCAAGAAGCTGGAAACTGTCGCAAGAAATCCTAAAAGTCCGACCAGAACGGCGACGTGCATCACGTGCTTGCGAAGGTTCTCTTTGCTTTTCGCGACGAGTCCGAGCGCGAGGAGAATGACCCCGAGCACCGCCGGGATCAGCGCCGTCATGACTTTCGTGATCGGCTCTCCGACCGGCAGCGTCGACGCCGCGTAACCAAATCCGCCGAGCCCGACGAGGA
>JAKOSS010000216.1 GCA_029777145.1 Acidobacteriota bacterium
CGCCGCCGAAGCGGTCGAGTACGCGCTGAATTCGCTTGACGCGCTCGGCACGGAGATCAACAACCTCGGTCCGGACAGGCCCGAGATTCTGACGGTCGTCGGGTATTTCAACGAAGCGCCGGGCGAGTCGGCCATTTCCGAAGCTCTCGCCGACGCCCTTTCGATCTACGATCTCGGCATGGAGTCGGCGTCGTACGCGGGGATTCGCGAGGTCGAGAACGAAGACTGGCTTTCGGAGTGGAAAAAGCACTGGAAGCCGACCGAGTCCGGCCGTTTTGTGATCGCGCCGACGTGGGAAAAAGTCGACGATTCGGAAAAGATCGTGATCCGGATCGAGCCGTCGATGGCGTTTGGAACCGGAACCCATGAAACGACGCGGCTGTGCCTGAAGGCGATCGAGGAAAACTACCGCGCCGGCGAATCGTTCTTCGACGTCGGTACCGGAACCGGGATCCTCGCGATCGCGGTCGCGAAACTCAACGAAGGTCACGTCGCGATCCTCGCCTGCGACACCGACGCCGATTCGATCACCATCGCGCACGAAAACGCGGAATTGAACGAGACCCCGGAAATCGAATACTACGTTGGGTCGATCGCGGACGACTCGCCCGAATTCGACGTCGTTTGCGCGAACGTCACGCTAGACGTCATCGTCCCGCTCCTTCCATTGCTGATCGCCAAATCGCGGCGAATGCTGATCCTCTCGGGAATTCTCGGCGAACAGGAATCCGCGATCCGCGAAGCGCTCGCCGGATTCGGAATCACCTCACCTGAAGTTGAAAAAATGGGTGAATGGATCAGCGCAAAAATTCAAAAGTGAAAAGTAAAAAGTCAAAAAGATTCAAGATGTTTCAGAGGAGAAATTTGAACCTTGAATTTTGAATTTTCTCTTTTTTTCTTTTTACTTTTTACTTTTTACTTTTGACTCGGTTTTTCAGGTTTCACCGCGGGGACGATGTCGCCGTCGTCGGTGATCGTCACGGACGGCTGGCGCGGCTTCGGTTTGCGGCCGCCGCCCATGCGCAATGCCGGCGGGACCTTCGGCGAACCGATGGTCTTGATCGTCTCGAGCGCCTGGTTCCGTTTGAGGATCGCGCCGCCGCGGCCGGCGATCCAGAGGTTGATCCCGCCGAGATAGACGACCGCCTGTAGCACGTTGCTCGTCACGTTCAATTGCGTTTCCCAGGTCCGGCCGCCGTCCTCGCTCCTGAGAACCGTCCCGAGTTCGCCGACGGCGATCGCCGCATTCTTGCCGTATGCCGCGACCGCGAACAGGTTGTTTTGCGACGGTGATTCCTGATCGGCCCACGATTCGCCGCCGTCCTCGGTCCGCACGATCGTTCCGTTCGTTCCGACCGCGTATCCCGATTTGTCGTCGTAAAACGACACAGCGTAAAGGTTCTCACGAAGATTCGCGGCGACGCGGCGCCATGTTTTTCCGGCGTCGACGCTAATCAGTATCGTTCCCTTGTCGCCCACCGCGACGACCCGATTCTCGTCGATGAACTTCACATCCTCGAGCCAGCTTTGGGTTCCCGATGCGACCGGCGTCCAATAGGCGCCGGCCTGTTCCGTCCGAAGGATCGTCCCGTTCGCGCCGACCGCAACACCGAGCGACTCGTTCACAAAACTGACCCCGAGAAGATCTTCCGTGACCCCCGAAACGCCCGGTCCCCAACTCGCACCGCCGCTGATCGTGCGCAGCACGGTTCCGCCGTCGCCGACGATCCAGCCGCGTTCATCGGTGACGAAGCTGATCGAATTCAGGTTCGATTTGACGCCCGAGAACACCGGCAACCACTCGCGTCCGGCGTCGTTCGTGATCAGGATCCGGCCGCGCGATCCGACGGCGACGCCGAGATCTTCATTGAAGAAGACGAGATCGTTGACGTCGTCGCGGCCGCCGCCCGAGAGTCGCTGCCACGAGATCCCGCTGTCGTCGGTGCGGACGATCAGCCCGTTCTCGCCGACGGCCCAACCGGTGAACCTGTCGGCGAAACACATCGACGTCAGCTTCGGATTCGTGCGGATATTGAACGGGATCCAGGTGGTTCCGCCGTCGCCGGTGAGCCAGATCAGCCCGTTGGCGTCGGTCACCGAGCCGTTCTTGTCGTCGGCAAACGCGACCGCAAGAAACTCAGGCTGGCTGAAGACTTTCGATCGCGACCACGTCGCGCCGAGATCGGAGCTGACGGCGATGCAGCCGCCGGCGCCGGCCGCAACAAGCGATTGCGACGAGACAAAGACCGTCGAATTGATCGCAACGCCGCCGCACGGTTCGGATCTCTTCCAGGTGACTCCGCCGTCGTTCGTGATCAACGCAATGCCGTTTCTTCCGGTGGCGACCGCCAAAGACGCATCTCGCGCTGAGATCGCCGTCAGATGTTCCGTTGTCCCCGCATCCTGACTTGTCCACGTCATTCCGCCGTCGGTCGATCTCATGATCCGGCCGTATGTCCCGACGGCCCAACCGGTCGCAAATCCGTCACCGGCGAACGTTACGCCGGCAAGATGATCGCGGACGTCCGTTTTGACCGGCTGCCATTCTTTTCCGCCGTTTTCGCTGGAAATGATCGTGCCGCGGACACCGACGGCGATCGCGCGCCGGGCATCACGGACAAAGACGCCCGAGAGCGTCGTCTCGACCGGCGCCGCCGCACGTGACCAATTGAAGCCGCCGTTCTCGGTACGCAGTATCGTGCCGTCCGTCCCGACGGCGATCCCGACCTCTTTGTCGGGCGCGAACGCGATGCTGAGGAGAGTGTTCCCCTGCGGCCGCGGGTTCTGCCACGCCCAGCCTTGCGATCCGCGCAACTGCGCTCCGGCGATCTGCGTTCCGGCCGCGAATAGCAACAACAACGCCGCCAGACGGCGAAGGGCAGCAACAATATCGATCGAGTGCAAAATACCGATCAAATTTCCTTGACTCCGATATCGGCGACGAGCTCGTCGTAAAGATCCTCATCGACGCGGCCGAGTTCGGCGGTCTTCCGCGCCAGCGTGTCGACGATCTCCTGAATCTCATGCCCGGCGTGGCCTTTGACCCATTCCCACGCGATCTTGTGTTTGGACGCCGCGCGGTCGAGTTTCGCCCACCATTCGAGGTTCGTCTTCTTGCGAAAGTTGCCGAGCATCGTCTGCACGACGTACCGCGAATCGGTCAGGAGGCGAACGCGGCAAGGCTCCGTCAGTTTCGAGAGTCCGATCGCCGCGGCGGCGATCTCCGCCTGCTGGTTCGTGGCGTTGCCGAGATAGTCGCCGAACGCCCGCCAGTAGCCTTTGTAGCCAAGCGCGGCGACCGCCGCCGCACGCGTCGTTCCCCTTCCGTTCCCGAGCGACGAGCCGTCGCAAACGATCGTAACTTCCTTCATTGATTCGACTCGATCCGTGTCTGGATCCTCCAGATGAAGCTGAAGACAATGCCGACAATCATACTATAAACAAGCACGATCGCGAGGTCGGCGAGGAGTCCTGAAACGACGACGCGCTCAAAGTATGGATCGCCGCCCCATTCGTAGTAGGCGAACGGGAAACCGACAGTGTTGACGCGGTTTCGAAGCCGCGTTTCCGACTCGAGCGTGTAGGTCATCGCGGTGAAGATCGCGAATGAAAGCGCCGCCGAAAGAAAGCCGACGACAAACGCCTTGTTGAATATCTTTCTCATCATTTTCCGTCGGTTTCGAAGGCGAGCGTGATCTTTTCGGCGATGCGTTCCCAAACGATCGAACTGCCGTCGGCGATATACGCCGTCTTCGTCAGGATCTGCTCGCGCGTGACGCCGTTCTCGAGCCAGCTCTGGCGTCCGTTGTTGATGTTTTGGAGGATCGGCATGACGCGATCGACGGCGCGGGCGAACTTCGCTTCAGGCGAATCTCCGCCATCGAATTCGAGCCAAAGCGATTCCAGTTCACCGGCGATCCCGTCCGGCAACAGCGCAAACAGATTCCGGATTCCGCGCAGTTCCGCTTCGCGCGCGGCGGCTCGGCCCGCGTCGTCGAAGAAGAAGACGTCGTCAGCCTCGATCTCGCCGAGATCGTGGATGAGGAGCATCTTGATCACCCTTTCGAGATCGATGCGTTCTTCGGCATGCTTCGCGAGGATCGTCGCCAAAAGCGCGATCTGCCAGCTGTGCTCGGCCGAATTCTCGTAACGCTCGAGCCCGATCGGTTTCGTGCGCCGATGTACGGCCTTGAGCTTTTCGACCTCGACGATGAATTCGAAGCACCTTTCAATCTCTGTCGTTTGATCCATTTCCTATCCTTCGTCGCCGACGATCACGACGTTGTCGGCGAAGCTCTCGAACGTGTCGTCGTGCGAGATGACGAACAACTGATCGAACGTCTTCCGCTGGCTGATCACATTTATCTGTTCGGCCAGACGCTCGCGGCGCGTCGCATCCATGTTCGTCGTCGGCTCGTCGAAAAACGCGAGCCGGATGTCCGAAAGTTGCTTGAGCAGCGCAAGCCTGACCGCGAGCGCGGCCGCCATTTGTTCGCCTCCTGACAAGACGGCGAACGGCCGGTCGTAGCCGCCTTCCTCGAGGACGATCGAATAATCGTCGGTCCAGCGGAGATTCCGTTCCGGATTTCCGGCGATCTCGCGAAACATCTGCGCGGCCTCAAGCGAAACGTGATGGACATAATTGCGGGCGACGAGCGGCGCGCTTTTCTTGAGTGTCGAACGGATGAACTCGGTCGCTTCGAAAATCTTCTCAAGACGTTCTTTTTCAAGGAGTTCCGCCTGCATTTCGCGGCGGACCCCGGTCAACCTTTCAAGATCCGCATCCAATTCCGCCACGCGCCGCTCGGCGTTCGCGAGATTCGCGCGAGTTTCGGCGAGACGCTTTTCGGCCTCGAACAGTTTCGATCGCTCAAGCTGATGCCGCTCACGATCGTAATCCCTTTCGGCGGCGGCAAATTCGGCGGTGATCTTCGCGCCGTCGGCTTTGATTTTCTCTAGTTCGGCGTGCGAATCCGCGATCGCCCTTTCGCGGTCCGCGACCGATTTGGCGAGCGCTTCGTTCGCAAGAAACTCGCGATGCGCGTCCTCAGTGCGGTCGCGCTCGGCGATCGCGACCGTCCAGTTCGAATCGAGATCCCTGTACGATTCGAGCTTTTCGACCTCGATCCGCGAATTGGTTTCGAGCCGTTCAAGATTCTTCTCGACTTCCGAGAGTTCGCTCCGCAGTTCCGCTTCGCGACCGACGATGCTTTCGGCGGCGATCAATTCCGCCTTCGGATTTCCGAGTTCGCGCGCCTTCGATTCCGCCGCCGCGAGCCGCTCACGCAATTCCGGAAGGACTTCAAGGCTCTTCGCCGCGTCGTCGCGTTCAGCACGCAGGACGCCGCCTTCTTTCTCGATCTCGCCCTGGCGCTTGAGTTCGACCTCGAGTTTTGCGGCGTTCGTTCTCGCCTCGCGCGCGGCGGCGATTCCCTTGCCGACCGTCAAATTTTCTTTTTCCAGCAATGCGATCTCCGAACGGATCTCGGTGAACTTGTTCGAAACGAATCCTTCGAGCGTCTGGCCGGGTTTCAGATTGAGGCATTTTTCGGAAAGCACCGGACACAGTCCGTTCTTGATCTCGCGCTGAAAACGCTCGTCGGCGTCGAGTTGTGCGCGAAAATCGGCGATCTTTTTCGTGAGATCGGAAGATCTTGTCTCGAGTTCTCCGAGATTTTCGGCGCCGGCCGACCGCGCGGTCAGGTCCTTGACCAATTCACGCTGCGCGGCAAAACGGTCGCGCAGTTCGGCCAGACGCGTGTCGAGACGTGCGACGTTCTTTTCGAGTGGCTCACGGCGGGCGATCTCGGCGCGCAGTTCGTCGCGTTCCTTTTCGGCGGATTCCTGAGCATCGGCCTTCGGCTGCAGATCGGCGATCGCCGCGCGCGCCGTCTGGATCCGTTCAAGCTCCGCGGAGAAACGGCGCCGATCAGCGATCACACGCGATTTTGCGTTCTCGATCGACGCGATCGTCTGGCGGATCTTGTCGCGCTCGACGCGTTCGCGTTCGAGCTCACGAATCATCCCCGCGGCCTTCACGTAAGCTTGCGAATCGGCCTCGACCGCCTTCACGCGCCCGGCCGCATCCTGCGCCGCCTTGAGTTCCAACTCCCGCCGGCTGAGTACGAATTCGGCTTTCGAACGTGCCG
>JAKOSS010000217.1 GCA_029777145.1 Acidobacteriota bacterium
CCGTATTCGGTCGTGCTGCTCGACGAAGTCGAAAAAGCGCATCCCGACGTCATGGAGTTGTTCTTCCAGGTGTTCGACAAGGGCGTGCTTGAGGACGGCGAGGGCCGCGAGATCGACTTCAAGAACACGATCATCCTGCTGACCTCGAATGTCGGAACCGACACGATCATGAAGCTTTGCGCCGATCCCGATACGAAACCGGATCCGGACGGCCTGATCGAGGCGATCAAGCCGGAACTGGTGAAGCACTTCAAACCGGCGTTGCTCGGCCGCATGGTCGCGGTTCCTTATTATCCGATCTCCGACGACATCCTCCGGCTGATCATCAAGCTGCAGCTCGGCAAGATCAAAAAGCGGATCTCGGACAACCACGGTGCGCAATTTTCGTACGACGATTCCGTCATCGATACGGTGGCGAAACGCTGCACGGACGTCGACAGCGGCGCGCGCAACGTTTACAACATCCTGACGGGAACGCTGCTGCCGGAAATGTCGGGCGAGGTTTTGTCCCGCATGGCCGCCGGCGAGGGAATCAAGAGCGTTCATGTTTCCGTCGGGGCGGACGAGAAGTTTGTCTATGACATCAAGTAGGACGTGATCATTAACTGACGGCGGGCCGGGACGATGGCGCGATCATTCGTCCGGCTCGCCTTCTGATTTTCGCGGCCGCTTCAACTCCGCGTCCGAGGAAGGAATACGATGGCAGAAACAACACAGGACGACAGAATACTCAGCATTGCGACGCCGCTCGGCAAGGATTACGTGCTTCTCAGCAAGTTTACGGCCGAAGAGAGCATGTCGAAAATGTTCAGGATCGAAGCTGAACTTCTGCACGAAGAGACGGAATCCGGATACGAACCGACGGTCATCGATCCGCATTCGCTGCTCGGTCAGGGCGTGACGATCACCGTGACGTCGAACGACGGCGTGACGCGCGACTTTTCGGGCATGGTTTCGGAATTCGCGCAGGGGATGCGCGACGTCCGGTTCACGGTTTACAACATCACGATCGTGCCGCACGTCTGGATGCTCACGCAGAAGGGCCAGTCGCAGATCTTCCAGCAGATGAGCGTCCCGGACATCCTCCGGAAGATCTTTGCCGGATTCGAGTTCAAGATCGAACTTCAGGGGCAATACGAACCGCGCAACTACTGCGTCCAGTATCGCGAGACCGACTGGGATTTCGCGGCTCGGCTGATGGAAGAAGAGGGAATGTTCTTCTTCTTCGAACATACCGGCGGCAAGGACAAAATGATCATTGCCGACACCGCGCAATCGAATGCCGAGTGTCTCGGTAAACAAACGATCAAATATCACCGGATCGGCGAGGAGGAGTGGTTTTACGGCTCGATCAGCAAGTTTCTCAACGACTATCGGATCAAGACCGGCAAAGTGACGCTCTGGGACCACAACTTCCAGCTTCCCTCGAGCCGGCTCGACATGGAAAAGACGAGCATTCATCAGTTCGGCGACAGCCAGAAACTGGAAATGTACGACTATCCCGGCGGATACGGCAGAAAGTACGACGGGATCGATCCGTCGGGCGGTGAACAGAGCGGCGAACTCAACAAAGTCTTTCCGGACCGCGAACGAACGCTCCAGAATCGCATCGAGATGCTCGATTCCGGCGTCAAAGGCGCGTACGGCAATTCCGACTGCTGCGCCATCACCGCCGGTTACCGGTTCACGCTCGCGAATCATCCCAATTCGGCGCTGAACGGCCAGTATGTGTTGACGTCGGTCAAACATTCGGGACAGCAGAGTCCGGCCTACGTTTCGAACGAGGCTGTCACGAACCCGTACACGAACGAGTTCAAATGCATCAATTACGGTTCCGGGGCGCCGCCGTTCAGGCCGGCGAGATCGACTCCGAAACCGCATATCTACGGAACGCAAACGGCGATCGTCGTCGGGCCTTCCGGCGAGGAGATTTTCACCGATAAGTACGGACGCGTGAAGGTGCAGTTCTTTTGGGACCGTGACGGCCAGGACAATGAATCGAGTTCGTGTTGGGTGCGCGTGGCGCAGACCTGGGCCGGAAACAAGTGGGGCACGATGTTCATTCCGCGGATCGGAATGGAAGTCGTGATCACGTTCCTCGAAGGCGATCCTGACCGGCCGCTGGTCGTCGGCTGCGTTTACAATCCGCTGACGATGCCGCCGTACACGCTGCCCGATGAGAAGACGAAATCGACGATCAAATCGAATTCGTCGAAGGGCGGCAACGGCTTCAACGAGTTTCGATTCGAGGATAAAAAGGGCGAGGAGCAGATCTTTGTCCACGGGCAGAAGGATCAGGACATCCGCATCAAGAACGACCGGCGTGAGCTGATCGGCAACGACCGGCACTTGATCGTCACGCGCGACAAGCGGGAACGAGTCAAACGCGACGAGCATATTCTGATCGAACGCGACCTGATCGAAAAGGTCGAGCGCGATTACCATCGACATATCGAGGGCAAGATCGCGTTCAAGACCGACAAATCGGTGTCGCACGAGATCGGCGGCGCGAAATCGGAAAAGGTAAGCGACAACTATGCGATCGACGCCGGCGATTTCAACGTCAAGGCGCGGAACATCGTGCTCGAGGCAAGCACCGGTCTGACGATCAAGGTCGGCGGCAACTACGTCACGATAAATGCGGCCGGCGTCCAGATCAACGGCACGATGGTCATGATCAACAGCGGCGGCGCTGCGCTTCCGCTTATTCCGGGAAGCTGCGTTCCGCCGCTCGATCCGGATGAGGCCGAGATCGCCGACAATGCGGATCCGGGCAGCGACGCGCCGACGTACAAAAATCAACGACGCCAAATTCCGCCGGAAATGCAGCCGACTTACAGCAAGCCGTGGCACAATCCGAAGTCACCCAAGAACAAGGACAAGAAGTCCTGGATCGAGGTCGAACTCAAGGACGAACACGACGAACCGGTTGTCGGCGAAAGGTATCGAGTCGAACTTCCCGACAACAAGACGATCGCCGAGGGTACGCTCGACGAAAAGGGCTTCGCAAAGGTCACGAACATCGATCCGGGCAACTGCAAGGTTTCATTCCCGAAGATCGACGGCCGTGCGTGGAAGAAGAAATAGACTGCGGGCTGAGAGATCACAATGGCGAAAAAGACAGTAACTGCAAAAGTCGGCGACTCGCTTTGCAACATCGCGTACCTCAACGGGTTCGGCGATTGCAAACCCCTTCGCGAGGAACCAGCGAACGCGTTTATTCTGAACCGGACCGAGGATCCGGGCCAGGTGCATCCCGGCGACATCGTCACGATCCCTGAATTTCAGATCCGTGACGATTCGGGCGCAACCGAGGCGACTCACAAGTTCGTGAGGCGCGGAACGCTCGCTATGCTCAGATTCGTTCACGGCTCCGCGAGTACGACCGTTGACAAGGACGCGACGCTGACGTTTCTGAACATCAGCAACTACATTTCGAATCAGGCCGGGACGCCCGACGGATCGGTCGCCCTTCCCGGTGCCGGCGTGCGCAACTTCAACGCCGATGCGGACAAGGACGCAGACGCGTTCAAGGTCGAGGTTCTCGACATCAACGCGAGCGGCGAACTCGAGGTCGAAATGGAGATGCGGCGTCCGAACTACGATGCCAAGTCCGGAAAAGTGAAGAGCTTCTCGAAATTTCCGGCGGCGCTTCGGGCCAATCGGGAACTCAAGGTCAAGCTCTCGAAACAGGGCTCGTCGAAGCGTTTTCGCTCGTGCTATCTCAGGCTCGTGACGGATGAGATCGATAAGGCCGCGATTCCCAACCAAAGCCTGCTCGCAGCGGACATTTACGATCCGAACGACGCCGAAGCGAAGAAGGTCGAAATTCTTGACCAGCGCGTCCTTGCGAGCTATACGATAAAAACGTGTCCGTCGGATCCGAAGTGCAAGTCATGGGTTTCGATTCCGATGGATCCGAATCGCAAGCGCCTGCGGATCGCGGTTCACGTGCTCCGGAAATCGGTGGGCGGCGCGCCGATCGTTTCGGTCGGCGACGCGGAACGCCGGATCCTGAAATGGCTCCGACGGACCTACGCTCAGCTCGCGATCGCGCCCAAGTTGCTGCAGGTTCGTGAGGTCGATCCGCCGGAGAATCTGGTCTCGATTTCGAATGACAGCGGGCTGACCGCGGCGGGCGACGGAACGCTCGGGTTTACGATCAACGCGGCCGGCCATCCGGCGCAGGTGATCGGACCGTTCACGGCGGCCGCCGGCGCAAAGCCGATCTTGACCGCAAACGCGCTGGCGGCGCAGATCAAGGCTCCGTTCAAGGGTGTCGTTACGGAAAATCCGGCCCGGTTCAACGATCCCGCCGGACGCAAATCCGCCGACATCGTGATCACCGCGAACGACGGCGCGCGCGTCACGATCAGCAACGTGCTGACGAACGATTCGCGGCAAACCGTTTCGGTCGGACGTCCGAATCCGATGCTTTTCCAGGAATGGGACGGCAACAACTGGCTTGTCGGAAGTATCGAACAACGGACGGTCCTGAAGAATTACGACACCGGCGACGACCGCTTCGATCTGTTCATCATCCAACGCTTTATTTCGTCGACGCTTCTCGGCGCCGCGATGATGTCCGGACATATCGTTGATCCGGCGCGGCGTGCGATCAGCAAGGTGAAATGGTCGGCATTCGTTGACCGCAGATCGTCCGACGGAACCGACGGCTTCGCGTTTGTAATTCCGCATGAAGCGATGCACGCTGTCGCCGAGGTCATGCACGCTCAGGGTGCGGCGGCGCAGGTTATGAATTCGACGGCGCAGAACGTGAATGCGGTCGGAAATTCGAAGCGGGTCCGCGACGACGGCGTCACATACGACGGCGGCACCATCGCGGGAAGCCACAACGTGGTCAAGCGGATCCGGACGCAGGGTTCGGCGCTCATGGAAGGCTGGTAGTTTTTATGCGGATCAACGGCAGTTTCGCGTCCGATTTCTTATTGATCTTGCTGCTCAGCGTGGCCGTGTCGTTTTCGTGCGGCGGCTCGCAACCGAGGAACGTTATGTTAGACGAGAGTTCAAACAATCCGAATTCGCCATCCGGCGGCGACAAGAATTCAACCGATCTGGAGAAATTCATTTTCAGTCCCGATCGGTTCACGAACGAAGTTGTCCCGAGGCGGCTCGATCCGGCGCGCGCCGCGAAGTTCATGATCGACCGCATCTCCGAAAAAGATGCGCTCAAGGTGTTCATCCAGGCGGAAAAGGTCGCGGCCTTCTACGACACGTACGAGATCGCCCCGAAGTTCCGCACGTTCCTGACAGGCAACGAATCGGGGGAAGACGCGGTCATGAGATCGATCGTGATCACGCGGACGATCGCCCGGGTCGGCAAGGCCGATGACGTCGAATTTGCATCGCGGTATTACGGGGCGCTGATTCCGAAGATCGACTCGGCGGCCGAGTTCAACGCGATGATCGTGCTTCACGATGCCTTGAATCTCGGTGCCGGCTCCGGATTGCTGCGGCAGCGGCTAAACGCGAAAATGGCCTCGCTCGATGCCCGGAAATCGACCGACGACCAGGCCCGGCTCGAGTATTTGGATCTGGAAGAGAAAGTCGCTTCAAAGCTGACCTGGGCCGAGAAGGCGTCGCTGGCAAAGGACCGGATCCTGAAGCTGACGGATCGCAAACAGCGGATCGATGAGGAGATCAAGGCGTATTCCGCCATCGAATACGGTTACGTCGAATTTCTCGAACCGTGGGCAGCGTCGAGGTTGCGAAAGGAGACGTGGGGGCTTCAGCCGGAGGCGCAAACGACGCGTCCGGACAGTCCGTCGAACGCGGAGGACGTTGTGAAGTCGCTCCATTCGTTCATCGGAAAGCTTGGGAAGTTTCCGACGCTCGACGACGAGGAGCGCGAATCGGTAAAGGTCCGGCTTCTGCGTGCGATCAAATTCTTCGGCGGAAAAGTTTCCGAAGAAGAACAGTCGCTGCTGACGCAATTCAAGGGGACGCAGGCCGATACGCTTGCGAACGAAGGATTTATGTTGGATTGATGATCCCTTGCGGATCTAACGGAGAGACTTATGCCGACAGGACCGGCCGCCAGAATTACCGACAACGTCATGCACCCTTTGCCGCCCGTGCTTACTCCGGGACCCGGCAGCTCAAATGTGCTGATCGGATTTTTGCCTGCGTGGCGCGGAATTCCAGCTGCGGCCGCCGCGGCACTTCAGGCGGCGAAACAGGTTTCGGACGTCGCGATCGCCTCGGCCGAAGCCGCGACCGCCGCTGCCGCCGGAACTCCGGGAGCGCCGGCCGCTTACGCCGCTGAGCAGGCCGCAAAGACCGCCGCGCTGTCAGCATTGAGCAGCATGGTCAGTTCGATGGCCGGAATGTCCGATATCCACGCCTGCACTACACCGTCTCCGGTTCCGCCGCATGGTCCGGGAGTGGTGATCGACGGATCACAAACGGTTCTCATCAACAACATGCCCGCCTGCCGGATGGGCGACATGATCATCGAACCGCTCGGTCCGCCGAACAAGATCATGAAAGGCGAGATGACCGTGATCATTGGAGGATGAACGAATTTGGGATTTGGGAATTCGGATTTCGGATTTATCTTTTTCAAATCCCAAATCCCAAATCCCAAATCCCAAATCCCAAATCCCAAATCCCAAATCCCAAATCCCAAATCCCAAATCCCAAATCCCAAATCCCAAATCCCAAATCCCAAATCCCAAATCCCAAATCCCTACGGGTGCGTCATTTCGACCGGGACGACCCATTCGTCAAACTGCTCCGAGGTTAGCAACCCGAGTTCCAATGCCGATTGTTTGAGGCTCAGCCCCTTCTTGTGCGCGTTCTTCGCGATCTTTGCGGCGTTGTCGTAGCCGATATGCTGGTTGAGCGCCGTGACGAGCATCAGCGAATCGTTCAGGTAGTGATCGATCTTGTCGCGGTTGAGTTCGATTCCCGCGACGCAGAACTCGACGAATCCGCGGCAGGCATCGTTCAACAGCCTGACCGAATGCAGGAAGTTGTGGATCATCACCGGCTTGAAGACGTTGAGTTCGAAGTTGCCCTGCGAACCGGCGAATCCGATCGCCGCGTCGTTGCCCATGACCTGCGCGGCGACCATGGTGATTGCCTCGGATTGGGTCGGATTCACCTTGCCGGGCATGATCGAACTTCCCGGCTCGTTCTCGGGAATGACGAGCTCGCCGATCCCGCATCGCGGGCCCGAAGCGAGCCAGCGCACGTCGTTTGCGATCTTCATCAGCGACGCCGCGAGAGTCTTAAGCGCGCCCGAGGCGTACACGACCTCGTCATGCGCCGACAGCGCCGCGAACTTGTTCGGGTGCGCCCGGAACGGCAATCCGGTGAGTTCCGCAATGCGAGCGGCCGCCTTGTCGGCGAAATCCGGATGCGCGTTCAGACCGGTTCCGACGGCAGTCCCGCCGATCGCGAGATCGAGCAGGCCGTCGAGAACCTGTCGCAGACGTGCGATATCGCGCTCGACCAGTGACGCCCAACCGCCGAATTCCTGGCCGACCGTGATCGGCGTCGCGTCCTGCAAGTGAGTCCGACCGATCTTTACGACATCGGCGAATTCCTTCGCTTTCACATCGATCGCGTCATGGAGCACCTGAACGGTCGGGATCATCGCGTTGAGCCGCTCCGCAGCGGCAATGTACATCGCGGTCGGAAAAGTGTCGTTCGACGACTGCGACATGTTGACGTCGTCGTTCGGATGGACGGGTTTCTTCGATCCCATGACACCGCCGGCGATCTCGATCGCGCGGTTCGAGATGACCTCGTTGGCGTTCATGTTCGTTTGGGTTCCGGATCCGGTCTGCCAGACGCGAAGCGGAAAATGGGCGTCGAGTTTTCCGTCGATCACCTCGTCGGCCGCCTGAACGATCAGATCAAGTTTTTCTTTTGTCAGCAACTGCGGTTTGAGTTCGTGGTTCGTCAGCGCCGCCGCCTTTTTCAATACGCCGAGCGCGCGGATCAATTCGCGCGGCATCGTATCAAAGCCGATATTGAAATGATGAAGCGAGCGCTCGGTCTGCGCTCCCCAATACTTTTCGGACTCGACGGCGATCTCGCCCATCGAATCGGTCTCGA
>JAKOSS010000218.1 GCA_029777145.1 Acidobacteriota bacterium
ACGCGGCCGACGTCTGGTGCGGCACGCAGTCGCAGATCATCGTTCAGGCAAACGTCGCGAAAGCTCTTGGATTGGCGCCCGATAAGGTCGGTGTTCACACAACGCTGCTCGGTGGAGGATTCGGACGCCGCGTTGGTGCGGATTATGTGATGGACGCCGTTTCGCTCTCGAAATCGGTCGGAAAACCGGTCAAGGTCGTCTGGACTCGCGAGGACGACACGCAGAACGACTATTATCGACCGGCGACATTCAACAAATTCAGCGCCGGCCTCGGCGCCGACGGCAAGCCGCTTTTTTGGCATCACAAGATCGTCAACGGCGCGATCATGGGCGAACTCGCGGAACCGATCTTCGGGTTCCCGTTCCCCGCCGATCAAATGGACGACTCATCCTATGAAGGCGCCCATAACCTGCCGTACGCGATCCCGAACCTGCAGGTCGACTGGATCAGGAAGGATTCCGGGATCCCGATCGGATTCTGGCGGTCCGTCGGAAGCTCGCACACGGGGTTCACGACCGAGTGTTTCCTCGACGAACTCGCGGCGGCGGCCGGAAAAGATCCGCTCGAGTACCGATTGTCGTTGCTCGACCCGAAATCTCGCCACGCCGGAGTCCTGAAACTTGCGGCCGAAAAGGCCGGTTGGTCAACCAAACCCGCGGCCGGAGTCGGTCGCGGCATCGCCGTCGCCGAAAGCTTCGGAAGCTACGTCGCGCAGGTTGCCGAAGTCACTGTCGGAAAGGACGGCTCGCTGAGAGTCAGTCGCGTCGTGTGTGCCGTTGATTGCGGGCAAACGATCAATCCCGACACGATCGAAGCGCAGATGGAAGGCGGGATCATCTACGGTCTGACTGCCGCCTTGTACGGCGAGATCACGGTCAAGAACGGGCGTATCCAACAGGGCAACTTCAATAATTACAAGATGTTGCGGATGGGAGAAACACCGAAGATCGAAACTTACATCGTGCCGAGCGCGGAACCGCACGGCGGCGTCGGCGAGCCCGGAACTCCGCCGATCGCGCCGGCGGTCGTGAACGCGATCTTCGCCGCGACCGGAAAACGGATCAGAAGTCTTCCGATCAGGCCGACAGATCTGACGGCAAAAAGTTAGCCGACAAACCTTTGCGGCTTAGCGACTTCGCGGGAACAACTGATCGGAGCATTCGTAAACGATCGTGTTCCCGCTAGGACGCAAAGTCGCAAAGCCGATTGCCGGAAGGCATCAGCGCTTGGTTCGGTTGCGTTCGAGGATCATCGAGAGCGCGACCGAACGCTCGTTCAGCCGCTTACTCAAAGTTGGACGCTCGTCGTCGCGACAACACTTCAGCCGATCGCGCAGGTCGGCTATTTCTTTGAGCAAACCAACCTCTTCGGGCACGAAATCGTTGTTCTTGAGCAACGACCAGCCCGCGCGCACATCCGCCGGCGCGGCGAAATAAGCATCGAGATCGAGCGGTTTTCCCGCGCCCTCGAGATCGTCGAATTCGCCGTTCTCGATCGCTTTCCGGATCTGTTCGTCGAGCAGTTTTTCCAGTGACATACGAATTTCCCGGTACCTCGTAAAAACCTAAAGAACTACTTTAAGAATCTTCTTGACACTCGCCCCGGTTTTGACGATACTCGAACCGTTCCGCAAAAGGAAACCTCGAAACTCACGACAGACTCACTGTCTCTCAAATTTCACGAACGCCTTTTGCCTCGAACATAAATTCACAAAATTGGAGACATAAAAATGAGACACATACTCTTTGTGATCCTCGCATCACTCTTTCTGGGCGTCTCGATAAACGCTCAAACGACCACACCGAAAACCTCGCCAAACATGGAAACGAA
>JAKOSS010000219.1 GCA_029777145.1 Acidobacteriota bacterium
ATAGCTGATAGCTGATAGCTGATAAATGAATCCTGAAGACTGAAATGACATTCCTCGACGAAATCTTGATCCTCAAACGCGGACGCGTTGATGCCGCCAAGGCCGGATGCGACGTCGGCGAACTGCGGTCGGCCGCAATTTCCGCGCGTGCCGATGCTCCGCGAAACCGTTTGACGGCAGCGGTCGCGCGCGACGGTGTCAATGTGATCGCCGAGATCAAGCGAGCCTCGCCGTCGAAAGGGATCATAAATGCATTGATCGACGTCGCCGAAACCGCGCGGGCGTACGAATCGGGAGGCGCCGGAGCGATCTCGGTGTTGACGGAGGAGGACCGGTTCCTCGGAAGCCTGGACGATCTGAAAACGGCAAAGAGTGCCGTCGAGATACCGATCATCAGAAAGGACTTTGTTTTCGACGAATTTCAGATCTATGAAGCCGCCGCCGCGGGTGCCGATGCGATTCTCCTGATCGTCGCGATGCTCGACAATGCAAGATTGAAGTCGCTATACGATCTCGCGGACGGCGAACTCGGGCTCGACGCGCTCGTCGAGGTCCATACGCTCGAGGAACTGGAGCGGGCCGCGGAGATCGCGCCTCGGCTGGTCGGCGTAAACAATCGCGATCTGCGAACTTTTGGGGTTTCACTTGACGTTTCGCGTGAACTGATAAACCGGCGACCGGCAAATTCGTTGATGATCGCCGAAAGCGGACTTTCGACCCGCGATGAGATCGAAGAACTTCGCGGTCTCGGGTTCAACGGATTCCTGATCGGCGAGTCGCTCATGCGCAGCGCCGATGCCGGCTCGATGCTAAAATCCTGGCGATGAACAAGCCGCATCTCAGATACAAGAACCAGACCCCGAAAGAGCGGCATTGGACGATCCATCTCCTCGCGGGGATAAAGCTCGTCAAAGGGATCTTGTTGCTGATCGTTGCGGTTAAGCTCCTGACGCTGCTCAATCGCGACGTCGGCGAATGGGTCGCGGATTTTGTCGCCCGCCACCGCATCGATCCCGAGAACAGGATCGTCCACGGGCTGATCGAGAAGGTCTCAGGCATCGGAAACGGCAAACTGATCGCGTTCAGTGTCGGTTCGTTCCTTTATTCGGCGCTCCAGGTGACGGAAGGTGTCGGATTATGGCTCGAAAAGCGCTGGGCGGAAATGCTGACTGTGATCGCGACGTCCTTGCTGATCCCGGTCGAGATCTACGAGATCTTCGAACGTTTCACGTTGCTCAGGATCGGAGCGCTCGTCGTGAACTTGTTTATCGTTTGGTACTTGGCGACGCGGCTGCGCGACGAGAAAGCGGAGATGATCGATGACGTTCGTTAAGATTTGCGGAATTACGAACCTCGACGACGCCGAACTTGCGGCGCGACTCGGCGCGGATGCGCTCGGGTTCAACTTTTACCCGAAGAGTCCGCGGTACGTCGAGCCTGCAGCCGCGCGTTCGATAATTGACCGCTTGCCGGCAATGGTCCTGGACGTCGGTGTCTTCGTTAATGAGCCGCTCGATTCGATCATCGAAACGGCGAGGGTTTCGGGGATCGGAGCCGTTCAGCTGCACGGCGAAGAGACTCCCGAATTCGCCTCGGCCGTGAAAGCGGCGACGGGCATGCAGGTCATTAAGGCATTTCGTGTTTCGCCGGATTTTTTGCCCGAAGACGTACTGAGATTCGGCGTCGATGCGATCCTGCTTGACGCCTTCAACGCGAACGAACACGGCGGAACCGGCGAGACATTCGATTGGGCGGTCGCGAAACGCGTCCGGGGACTATTTCCGAGGATGTATCTTGCCGGCGGACTCGGGCCGGCGAACGTGTCGGACGCGGTCGCCGAAGTTGGGCCGTTCGCTGTCGACGCTTGCAGCGGATTGGAAGAATCCAAAGGAATCAAGGATCACGCCAAACTCTCGAAGTTCATGTTCGAAATTAGGAATTCAAATGTTTGAGCCAAACGAAAACGGATATTGGGGACAGTTCGGCGGGCGTTTCGTGCC
>JAKOSS010000220.1 GCA_029777145.1 Acidobacteriota bacterium
AGCAAGTACATCGTATCGGCCGCCGGCGCGCGCACTGAAACCGACGTTGAAACTCCGGCGATGTTCGACGAAATTCTCCTTCGGGAGTTTCAGATTGCACGCGATTCCTGACAAACTGAACGTGAAGATTATGGCCAATTCGATTTCATATTCCGACGCCGGCGTTTCGATCGACAACGCCAACATCGCCGTCGCCAAGATCAGGCAGTTCGCGCGATCGACCTTCAACGAACGGACGCTGACCGAGATCGGCAGTTTCGGCGGAATGTTCGCGGGCGCATTTCCGTCGTTGGCGGAACCGATACTCGTCGCGTCGGCGGACGGCGTCGGCACGAAACTTAAGATCGCGTTCGACACGGGGATTCACAACACGATCGGCCAGGACCTCGTCAATCACTGCGTCAACGACATTCTCGTCCAAGGCGCGCGACCGCTTTTTTTCCTCGACTACTTCGCGACCGGAAGGCTCTCGCCCGACGTGACGGCTTCGGTCGTCGAGGGCATTTCGATCGCGTGCCGCGAGAACGGCTGCGTCCTGCTCGGCGGCGAGACGGCGGAAATGCCGGGCTTCTACGCCGACGGCGAATACGACCTCGCCGGTTTCATCGTCGGCGTCGTCGATCGGCCGAAGGTCATCGACGGAAAGTCGATCTCGGCCGGCGACGTCGTTCTCGGACTTCCCGCCAAAGGTCTTCAAACGAACGGTTACTCGCTCGCACGAAAGCTCTTCTTCGAGGTCGCCGGTTACGAGACAGGGACCTTCGTCGACGAACTTGGAACGACAGTCGGCGAGGTGCTTCTCGAAAAACACGGGAGCTTTCTCAAGCCGCTCGATGCGCTCTTGGAGACGGGCAAGATCAAAGGACTCGCGCACATCACCGGCGGCGGATTTCTCGAGAACATCCCGCGCATCTTGCCGGAAGGCGTCGCGGTCGAGATCGATCGGGGCTCGTGGACCGAACCCGCGGTCTTCGGATTGATGCAAAGGATCGGAAACGTTGCCGACTCCGAAATGTTCCGCACCTTCAACATGGGAATCGGAATGGTCGTCGTCTGTTCGGCCGCGGACAAGGAATTCATTCTCGAAAGCGTGAGCGGCTGCCGCGAGATCGGTCGGATCGTCGCGGGCGGCAAAACCGTTTCGATCAAGTAAAAATTTCTCTTGATTTCGCCAACGCAATTGTCGAATATTGCATCGTTCTCATAAGCGGAGGTGGAAAGATGTCTTCACCAAGTCTGTTCGACGAGGAACCGAAAAGTTCCCGCGGCATAAGCGTCTATTTGATCGGATTGATAGTGTTCGTCGCGGTGTTCGGCGTCGCTGCCGGGCTCTACTATTTCGGCAAGCCGGTGCCGAAATCCCAAACCGAAAAGCTCGCCGAAGAGGTCCGCGACTCGACTATCCTGATGCTCGCGCAACCGACTTTCTCGGGCGCCGAGTTCGAGGACCAGATCCTTGGCAAGGCCCGCTTCGAACGGTTCGACTGGAAGACGAAAGAAGCCTATTTTACCTATCCCAATTCACCGAGAGCCGAATTTGACGAATTCGTCGGCACGAACTTCGCCGATCCCAGCAAGCTTGAATTCGCAAAAGAAGAGAACGGAAAATTCGTCCTCGGCAAACTCCAACTGCCGTCAGGCCCGGAAGCGCCGTTCTTTTTCAAGACGCCGATGACGAACTTCAAGATCGATCCGGCGCGCGAACTCGATTTCAAATTCTCGAACGTTGATTACCGGCTGTCGCTCGCGGAAATGAGCAACTTCACCGACAATTCCGCGGTCTACGGCGGAAAGCTGATCGCCGGAACGGAAAGGCGCGAGGATCATCCGACGATCGTTTTTGCGAATCACGCGATCATGGTCGCGCGGCCCGATGAACCGTCGCTGGTGCGGCTGGCGAATGCGATCATCGGCGACGCGACCGACCGCGAGCAGAAGATCCAACGCCTGACAGACTTCGTCTCGCACGAGATCGAGTACAGCTATACCGAGGCCGTCGGCCGGCGCGAAACTCTCAAGCGCGCGCCCGAAACGCTTATGACCCGTACCGGCGACTGCAGCAACAAAACGATCCTGCTCGCGTCGCTGCTCGAGCAGATCGGCGAGGAGTATGTCCTTTTGTATTGTCCGAAGCACATCACCGTTGCTGTTCCGCAAGGGAACTTCCCGAATGAGAACAAGATCGATTTCGAGTGGAACGGGAAGAACTGGCTGATCGCCGAGACGACTCTTCCCGGTTTTCAGATCGGGATCACGAACGTTCAGGATTACGCCCGACTGACTCGGGTCGAATACGTGCAGAATCCGAAACAGTCAGACATTATTTTTGACGCGAGCTCCTACGCTGTGCTGAAGTTCTATTGATGAAACTCGGAATCCTGATCTCGGGACGCGGTTCGAACATGGCGGCGATCGCCGATGCCATTGCGCGCGGAGAAATTCCCGGCGCCGAGATCGCCGTTGTCATCAGCGACAAGCCGGCGGCCGAAGGATTGCAAAAAGCGACGGATCGCGGGATCGAGGCCATTCCCATCCCCCGCGCTGGACGTTCCCGCGAGGAACACGATCGCGAGATCGTCGCGACGCTCAAGGATCGCGGGGTCGAGTTGGTTTGCCTCGCCGGTTACATGCGTCTCCTATCTCCGGAGTTCATCCGCGAGTTCCCGAACCGTATCGTCAACATCCATCCAAGTCTGCTGCCGTCGTTCAAAGGTCTCGACGCGCAGCATCAGGCGTTCGAATACGGCGTCAAGGTCACCGGCTGTACGGTTCACTTCGTGGACGACAAACTCGATCACGGCGCGATAATTTTGCAGCGCCCGGTCTTGGTCGAGAATGACGAC
>JAKOSS010000221.1 GCA_029777145.1 Acidobacteriota bacterium
GCAAGAATGCCATTCTCGATCGTCCGGCGCAGGACCGTCGGATCGCCGGCATGAAAGCCGCAGGCGACGTTGATCGAAGACACGTAGGTCATCAATTCGTTATCGCGGCCCATCCGCCACGCTCCGAAGCTCTCGCCCATGTCGGCGTTAAGATCGATCTTGTGCATTGAGCTTAAATTTACAGGCCGTCCGCAGCAAATTCAAATCCCTTTCAAACGTGAAGAAAAGGCGCTCCGCCTCGTCGATCGCGACCTCGTGAAAGCCGATCTTGTCGCCGGCGGCGAGTTGCGCGACGAGCGGAAGATCGGTCGGGATGATCGTCGCGATACGCGGGTAGCCGCCGGTGGTTTGGTGATCCGCCATCAGGATGATCATTTGACCGTCCGGAAGCAATTGGATCGTTCCGAAATTGACGCCCGACGAGATCATTTCAAACAGTCGCTTCGACCTCAGTTTCGGGCCGGCGAGCCGGAATCCCATGCGGTTCGAATTCGGGGTGATCGCGAAGGTGATCTTCCGCAGGACATCGGCCGATTCGTTTGTCAGAAGGTCGAATTCGGGGCCGCGCATGAATCTCACGGTCGGAAACGCGGTTGAGATCGGCGAAAGCGTCCGTGACGCCATCAGATCCGGAGCGGAATCATGCTGTTCACGGAATTCGATCTCATCGCTGCTCGCCAGTGCGCGTCCGCCGAATCCGCCGTATTCGGCGGCGAGATTTGTGCCGCGGCTTCCGAGCCATTCATCGACCGCGAAACCGCCGCGGACGGCCAGGTACGCGATCGCCCCGGAACGCCGGCGCGGGAAAGCGATCACATCGCCGCGGGTGGCGGTTTGCAGGCATCCCGAACGTATCGGTGAGCCGTTCAGCCGCGCGTCGAGGTCGGCGCCGCACACCGCAAAGACGCTCGCCGACGTGAATTCGATCTCCGGAGCGGGGAAGTTCATCTCGAGCACCGCTTCGGAGTCGCCATTTCCGCAGAGCGCGTTCGCGATCCGTGCCGCAGCCGTGTCCATGACGCCGCCGGGATTGACGCCGAAGCGTCCGAATCCCTGTCGCCCCAGGTCCTGGAACGTCGCGAGCAGACCGGATTTTCGGATCAGAATTCCCATCAAATTTCTACGAATCGAACCCGATCGCCCGACGAAAGCAACGCTGGACGCTCAGATTCAGCGGTAAACAATTCGAGGGCGGTGCGCCCGATTATCTGCCAGCCGCCGGGCGACGCCAGCGGGTAAATTCCGGTTTGCCGCCCGGCAATCCCGACGCTTCCTTTCTCGACACGGTTGCGCGGAACGTCGCGGCGCGGCTGCGCGAGTTTTTCGTCGACGGTTCCCATGTACGCGAATCCGGGCAGGAATCCGAGCATGAAGACGCGGTATTCGCCCGACGTGAAAAGCTTGATGAACTCGTCGACCGGAATTCCGCTCCGTTCGGCGCATTCCGAAAGATCCGGACCGGCGGAAGACGAAAAATCAACGGGGATCTCGACGACCCGGGAGTTGGAGGGCAATGCCGGAAATCCTTGCGAAATTCGATTCGAAATGATCGTCGAGACCGTCTCGAAGACGGTTTCGCCGCCCGCTGACACCCTTCGGACGGCACTCGGATCGAACGTCACCGTCACCGACGAATACGCGGGAAACGCCTCGGCGAGTCCATCGAACGGATCCGCGGAGATCGCGTCGGCAAACGCGATCGCGCGTTCGTTGAGCTCGACGGCGATGACGTCGCCAAACTCGACGGATACCGCGTCGATTCCGAGCGGGACGATTTTGAAACCGTTACTCATGA
>JAKOSS010000222.1 GCA_029777145.1 Acidobacteriota bacterium
CAGGCTGACGTCTTCGCCGTTCTGGTTTTTCGCCGTGAAATCCGGCGCCTTGTCTCCCTCTTTCAGCATAATCCTTCCCTCTTAATGTAAAATCTCACAAACTGCTCGGAAAATACGGCAGTTCGCGTCGAATTGGTTTCGTGGGTGGATAAAGTATAGCAAATGAAAGCGTTTCCAAAAAAACTAGGCCTCGAGAAACTGCGCGCGGTCAAGGTCGCGTTCCGCGATCGGATCGTCCGCGAATACGAATTCCGGGCCAAGAGTTGCGCGACATGCGAGACACCGGGAGCCTGTTGTTTGGACGCGCATTTCGTCAACGTCCATATTTCGAAGCTTGAAGCGATCGAGATCCGCGACGCGCTCGGCGAACTGCCGCCGAAGCTTCTGTCCGACGTCGAATCGAGGATCGACGAGACGATCGAGAGGTTCAATTTGTCGGATTCAGGCGAGACGTTCCTGCGGACCTATTCGTGCCCGCTGTTCGAGCGCGGAGTCGGCTGTCTGGTCCATGATGTGAAGCCGGCGGCGTGCATCGCGCATGCGTGCTACGAGCGTGAAGAAGACTTGCCTCCCGATGCGCTGCTCGATGAAGTGGAATTGAAGATCGATCGTCTGAACGACCTCACGTTCGGAAGCCGGCACCAGTGGCTGCCGATCCCGGTCGCGTTGAAAAATCTCACGTAAGCGCGTTCTCGCCGATGTTGAGGATGTATCCGTTACAATCGCGGATCCCGAATTCGCGCATTCCGTAATCGAAGGTCTCAAGCTCGTAAACGATCTCGACCGAATTCCTGAGTTTTTCCCAAAGCTCGTCGACGCCTTCGACGTACAAGTAAAGCGACCCCGTCAGCGTTTCCTTATCGAACGGCTCGTGCGCGTTCGGCGTCGAGAAAGCGATCTCGACCGCACCGTTTGCAAGGCTCGCCCAGCACGGCGCGTCTTCCGGCCACTTTCCGCGGCACTCGAACCCAAGATGCTTCTCGTAAAACTCTATCGTTCCGGCAAGATCGGTCGTCGCCAGCATCGGTGTCAATCCCGTCAGTTTCATATTCTCGGATCACCTCATTGAAAATCTGCCCGCGATTCTTCACGAATTGGCGGGCAACACGGTCAAAGCTTGATTATTTTCGCAATTGCCCCGATAACCGAATCTGCGGAGACCGACTCAATGCATCGCGGCGAATCGAATTTTTCGCACTTGTAGCCGGCGCACGGCTGGCAATCGAACGGCTCGAAAACGATCTCGTGCGGCGCGTCGGTCCACGGACGCCAGTGATCCCGGTTCGATGAACCGAAGATAACGACCGACGGACATCCAACCGCGCCCGCGATATGCGCGATTCCCGAGTCGTTCCCGACGAAGACGTCCGCGCGTGCCGCGAGCGCCGTGATCTCCGGAATTGAGAGATCGCAGAAAGTCCGAATCGGGACGTCCGCGATCGACTTCAGGCGTTCGACCTTTTCGCGTTCGCCCGGCGCCCCGACGGCGACGACTTCAAAACCCGCGCCCGACAAGAATCCGGCGAACTCAGCGAATTTTTCGACTGCGAGTTCCTTCGTTTCAAACGCTGCGACGGGATGAAGCAAGGCGATTGGGGAGTGGGGAAGTGGGATTTCGGATTCTGGATTGGGGATATCGGATTTCGGATCGCCGTATTGAGTTTTGAATCTAGAATTTTGA
>JAKOSS010000223.1 GCA_029777145.1 Acidobacteriota bacterium
ATCAGAAACCACAACGGCATTCTTGCTTCCAACTCGGCGGTCCATGACAAATCGGTGCAACTCCTTCGATCGCTGCTCGACGAATTCGGTCGAAAACAGTTCGAACCTATCAAGTCTTAACTCTCAATTCTCACCTATTCGGTTATTCCGGTTCACGGGGATCCGACGATGGTGTATTAGCCGCGGATCACGCGGATGACGCTGAGAATACGGAAACGCGATACGCGAAATTCCGCATTATCACGTGGCAAGGCCCGTCGTGTTCCGTCATTTGAAATTTGGGGCGAGAATCAATAACTCACGATTAACAAACTTCGGATTCCCTTTTACAATTCTCTCCATGAAGAAACTGATCGAATGCGTCCCGAATTTCAGCGAAGGGCGCGACATGAACGTCATTAAACAGATCACCGACGAGATCGGGAAAATCGACGGCGTAAAGCTGCTCGACGTTGACCCGGGCGCGACAACGAACCGGACGGTCGTGACGTTTGTCGGAACGCCCGACGAGGTCGTCGAAGCGGCCTTCCAGGCGGTCAGGAAGGCGCAGGGACTGATCGACATGCGCCATCACAAAGGCGATCATCCGCGATTCGGCGCGACCGACGTTTGCCCGCTCGTTCCGGTTTCGGGAATTTCGATGGAAGAGACCGCGGATTATGCTCGGCGACTGGCGAAGCGCATCGGCGACGAGCTCAACATACCGGTCTATTGTTACGAAAGTGCGGCGTCCGAAGAAAAACGGCGCAACCTCGCCAACTGCCGCGACGGCGAATATGAGGGATTGAACGACAAGCTCGCGAATCCCGACTGGAAGCCCGATTTCGGACCGGCGGAATTCAACGAATCGGTCGCGCGTTCCGGCGCGACGGCGGTCGGCGCCCGCGATTTCCTGATCGCCGTAAATTTCAATCTGAACACGACATCGACCCGCCGCGCGAACGCGATCGCGTTCGACGTCCGCGAAAAAGGCCGCGTCAAGCGCGAGGGCAATCCGATCACCGGCAAACCGATGCTTGACGAGAACGGCGAGCAGATCCGGATTCCGGGAACTCTGCCGGGAACGAAGGCAATCGGCTGGTACATCGGCGAATACGGCATCGCGCAGGTGTCGATGAATATCACGAACCTTTCGCAAACGCCGCTGCATGTCGCGTTCGACGAGGTTTCAGCAAAAGCGGCCGCGCGCGGGATCCGCGTTTCCGGACTTGAGATCGTCGGTCTGGTTCCGAAAAAGGCGATCATCGACGCCGGGAAGTATTACCTTGAAAAGCAGCGGCGCTCGGTCGGGATCGCGGAATCGGAGATCGTGAAGATCGCGGTCAAGTCGATGGGGCTTGACGATCTTAAACCGTTTCCGCCCGAAGAAAAGATCATCGAGTACGTTCTGGCAGCGGAAAACGAGGCACCGAAGCTCGTCGATATGACCTGTTCGGAATTCGCCGACGAAACCGCAAGTGAATCTCCCGCACCCGGCGGCGGATCGATCTCGGCTTACATGGGCGCGCTCGGGGCGGCGCTGGCGACGATGGTCGCGAATCTCTCTTCACACAAGGCTGGCTGGGACGATCGCTGGAAGGAATTCTCAGACTGGGCGGAGCGCGGACAAGTGATCAAGGACGATCTGATGCACCTCGTCGACGAGGACACGGCGGCGTTCAACATGGTCATGGACGGCTTCAAACTGCCGAAGAACACTCCTGAAGAAAAGGCGGCGCGAAGCGAGGCGATCCAGGCTGCGACCCGCTACGCGACCGAAGTTCCCTTCCGCACGATGGAGCGTGCCTTCGACGCCTTCGAAGTGATCCGCGCGATGATCGATCAGGGCAACCCGAACTCGATCACCGACGCCGCGGTCGGAGCATTATGCGTTCGTTCGGCGATCTTGGGGGCGTTCCTGAACGTGAAGATCAATGCCGCCGGACTCAAGGACAAGGAATTCGCCGCGGAGATCCTCGCCAAAGGAACGGAAATCGAAGCACAGGCGATCGCGATCGAGAGCGAATTGCTAGGGATCGTGAATTCGAGACTTTAGGTTCTGAATCAGTTCAACCCCGGGTTCAAACCTGACAACTCTGGACATCAGGAATGAAAAAGCCGCGGATCCAACGTCGATCCGCGGCAACATCCATGCGCTCGCACCGTTCCCGGTTCCGGCTCAATTTTCGGGAACGACGGCGACTTCGAGCCTTGCCCGACTGCGCGATGCGCGCCAGGTGCCGAGTCCTTCGCGGGTCAGCGACCAGATCGTCTTTCGGTTCTGGAACAACAGTTTGAGCCACGCACGCGTTCCGAGTTGCGGAAAGTAGATCCCGCGGAAAAAGAGTCGGGCGACGAGGTGGCTGATCCTGACCTGGATCGGTGAATCGGCGATCGACTCGATCGCTTCGCGGTTTCGCTCAGGACTATACGATCGTTCCCAGGCAGAGATCGTTTCCTTGCGAGCTTCCGCGACCGACATCTTGAGCGGTTCATGCGCCATCTGAAACGGCGCGAAGTCGAGCCAGTGCTTCGGCCGGTGAAGGCGTCCCGACTTTTCGAGTCGTTCGTACAGCGGCGTCGCCGGAAACGGCGTCAGCTGGCCGAAGACCGGAAGTCCGGGCGACCACGATTCGATCTCGTTGACCGTGCGTTCCGCAACTCCGACCGTGTCATTGTCCATTCCGAAAATGAACGACGTGATCGCGAAAATATTGCGCCGGCGAAGCCCGTCGAGGATCGCCTTGTAGTTTGCCGGTTTCGAGAACGTTTTGTTCACGTCCGCCATGTTCGCCGGATCGATCGATTCCATCCCGATGAAGATCCAGCGGCCGCCCGCCTCGGCGATCAGATCGACAAGCTCGTCGTCTCCCAGGAGATTGGCACTGATCTGAGCCACCCACGGCAGTTGCGCTTCGGCCGCGATGACGTCACGCAACAGGCTCTTCAAACGCTTCTTGTTGATCGCGAGGTTGTCATCGATAAAAAACACGGCGATCTGCCCTTTCTCGGCCTTCGCGCGGGCTTTCAATCGCAGGAGCTCCTCGACGACGCTCTCGTTCGTGCGGAATCGGATCGAATCTCCGAAGAATCCGGTCACCGTGCAGAATTCGCAGCCGTACGGACATCCGCGTCCGGTTTCGATCGGAACGACGAAAAATTTGCCCCAGCCTTCGCCGAATTTCGACATGACTCCGCGCAGAAACTTGGGAACGAGGCTGAACTGTTCGAGATCGAGCGTTTCCCACGGAATATGCGGGTACGGTTGAAGGGACGGTTTGACGTCGTTGCCTTTCGGGTCGATCTCCGGCTGATATTTCGATTTGAGACGATCATTCGCCGCATCTTCGACGATCGTCGCCCAATATGAGTCAGCCTCGCCGAGAGCGACCGCGTCCGCGTGCTGCGGTCCGCCGTCCAAGCCCAAAGCTTCGTCGGGACATTCGGTCACGTGCGGACCGCCCATCACGACCTTGATCCCGGCTTCGCGAAGCGCGTCGGCGACCTTGTAGGCGCGCGCGACCATGCGCGTCATCGCGCCGATCCCGACAAGTCCGATACCCTCATCCTTGCAATAACGGACCAGCTCGGCGCGGGTCATCGCCTTCGCGTTGCCATCGATGAGTTTGACCTCATGACCTTCCGGCGTAAGCGATTGCAAAAGAAACATCCACAAATGCGGCATGAAATTGCGAGTCACGCCGTTATCAGGGTTGTATAACAGAATCTTCATACACGATTGCGAGACCAAAGCGGCGCTTCGGGGCAGTTGCTCCAGTTTGTGCTGGGGAAAGTAGTCCGACGATTGTTAAAAAACAAATGCTGAAGCATCATCGCACCATTGACCGAATTTTGCGAATCAAAAATTGCGAATTCAGTTCGTCGCGGATGATCGAATTTTCGCTCCGGAGCCGCGGCGAACGGACTTTCGATCACTTCGCGCCAAGAACGGACTTGATCACTTTGAAGAACGCCCGCTCGGGCAGAAATCGGCGCGCGAGCAGTATGCCCTTGGTGTTGACGTTGTACCGCAGCCTTGTTGATCCGTCTGTCACCGCTTCCCAGATCGTTTCCGCCACGATGCGGCCGTC
>JAKOSS010000224.1 GCA_029777145.1 Acidobacteriota bacterium
AAGGCGATCTTCAAGATGGGCGTTCCGGTGACGCCGAAGAACATCTTTCCGTCGAACATTCAGGGACTGCCGACGTGGTACGAGGTCCGTGTTTCGGAAAAAGGCTACCTCGGACGGCGGGAAGGTATCGACTTTATGGTCTCGGTCAATCCGCAGTCGATGGCGCGCGACGTCAAAAGCGTCCGTCCCGGCGGTTATTTCCTTTACGATTCGACGAAACCGCTATATCCGGATCTCATCCGCGACGACATCAACTACATCGGCATTCCGCTGATGCAGCTCTCGAACGAGAACTACACCGATGCGCGCCAGCGTCAGCTGTTCAAGAACATAATCTACGTCGGGGCGCTGTCGGCGCTGTTCGACATCGAATTCGAAGTTCTCGGATCGCTGCTCGCCGTGCAGTTCAAGGGCAAGGAAAAGCTGATCGAGCCAAACGTCAAGGCGCTGAATCTCGGGGCGGATTATGTGAAGGAAAACTTCGAATATCCGCTCGAACTTCGGGTCGAGCGGCGCGATCTGATCGGCGACCGGATCATGATGGACGGAAATTCGGCGTGCGCGCTCGGCGCGATCTACGGCGGCGCGACCGTCGCCGCGTGGTATCCGATCACGCCCTCGACGTCGGTCGTGGACGCGTTCACGAAATACGCGACAAAGCTCCGCGCGTGCAGCGAGGGCGGCAAATGGAACGTCGCGATCGTGCAGGCCGAGGACGAGTTGGCGGCGATCGGAATGGTCATCGGCGCGAACTGGAACGGCGCGCGCTCGTTCACGGCGACGAGCGGCCCGGGACTTTCGTTGATGAACGAGTTCCTTGGATTGGCGTACTTCGCGGAGATCCCGTGCGTGCTGATCGACGTTCAGCGCGCCGGACCGTCGACCGGAATGCCGACTCGGACGCAGCAGTCGGACATCCTCGAGGCGGCGTACGCCGCGCATGGCGACACGAAACAGGTTCTTCTCTTCCCCGCCGGACCGCGCGAATGTTTTGAAATGACCGCGCAGGCGTTCGATCTTGCGGAGCGTCTGCAGACGCCGGTGATCGTCATGACCGATCTTGATCTGGGCATGAACGACCACATCACGATGCCGCTCAAGTGGGACGACAACCGCAAGTACGACCGCGGCAAAGTGATGAATCGTGAACAGCTCGAAACGATGACGACGCGCTGGGGTCGCTATCTCGACGTTGACGGCGACGGCATTCCGTACCGCACGATTCCGGCGACGCACCCGACGAAAGGCGGATTCGTGACCCGCGGCAGCTCGCGCGACGAGTACGCCGCGTACACCGAAGACAGCGCCGCGTACCAGCGGAACATGGAGCGACTGCTCAAGAAATTCGACACGGCGGCGACGCTCGTTCCCGAACCCGAGTTCACGTCGTCTCCGGGCGGCTCGAACATCGGCGTGATCTTCTTCGGCACGTCGCGGTACGCTGCCGAAGAGGCCGTCGAGATGCTCCGCGCGGACGGCTTCGAGCTCGACACGATGTGCCCGAAAGCGTTTCCGTTCGGCAAGTCATTCCGCGATTTCGTCGATTCGCACGAGAAAGTTTTCGTGATCGAGCAGAACCGTGACGCACAATTCCGCAGCCTGATGATGATCGAACTCGGGATCGACCCGAACAAGCTGATCTCGGTTCTGAATTACGACGGCATGCCGATCACGGCAGATTTTATTTACAAGGAAATCAAGAGTGGTCAGTGATTGGTGGCCAGTGGCCAGACGTTGTTGATTCAACACGACCCGCCACTGACCACTGACCACTGACGACCGACCACTGACAATGTCCTACGTACGTTCCAAATTTCGTCATCCGCATCTGCCCAAGAACGATCTCGGGTACACGGTCGATTATTACGAAGGCTCGCTCTCGACGCTCTGCGCCGGGTGCGGGCACGATTCGATCTCGGCCGCGGTTGCGCAGGCGTGCTTCGAACTGAACATCGAGCCGCACAAGGTCGCGAAAATGTCCGGAATCGGCTGTTCGTCGAAAACGCCGGCCTATTTTCTTGAGCATTCGCACGGATTCAATTCGGTCCACGGCCGCATGCCGTCGGTCGCGACCGGCGCGAACCTCGCGAACCGCGACCTGATCTATCTCGGTGTTTCGGGCGACGGCGACACGGCTTCGATCGGCATGGGGCAGTTCGTCCACGTCATCCGCCGCAACCTGAACATGCTGTACATCGTCATGAATAACGGTTGCTACGGGCTGACGAAAGGGCAGGATTCGGCGACCGCGGACGCCGGTTCGATCAA
>JAKOSS010000225.1 GCA_029777145.1 Acidobacteriota bacterium
GCCGAAGGATTTACGGCGATCGCGCCTGACCTGTACCGCGGCAAGGTCGCGACCAACCCCGACGAAGCATCGCGAATGATGCACGATCTCGCGATCGAGGACGGCATCGACACGATCAGGAACACGATCACTGCGTCCGCGGCGCGATACGGCTTTGCGCATTTCGGGATCAGCGGATATTGCATGGGCGGGACGTTTGCGCTCCGCGCAGCTTGCGATTTGGAAGGCATCAGCGCGGCGGCACCCTTTTACGGTGACATTCCCGGCGACGACGTGCTCGCGAAGCTCTCGACGCCGACGATCTTTGTTTCAGGCACGCGGGATCAGTGGATCAATACCGAAAAGGTCGCGGGGCTCGAAGACGCCGCCGAACGGTTTGAACTGCCGGTGACTTCGGCGAAATACGACGCCGACCATGCCTTCTTCAACAACACGCGACCCGAAGTTTACAACGACACCGCCGCGAAAGACGCCTGGGCTCTGGTGATCGGGTTCTTCAACGATTCGCTTTGAAACCGTAAGATTCGGGATGTACGATGCGACACCGTTCGAGTGCGATGTTGCACACTGAACCTGAACTCCTGAATTTTGAACTTTGAACGAGATCCGCCACTACCACGATCGCGTCGATGAAGCTGTCGCGAAACTAGCCGAACACCACGCGGACCGGCTTAATTGCAAGCGCGGGTGCTCCGGTTGCTGCGTCGACGGCATCACCGTCTTCGAGGCCGAGGCCGCGACCATCCGCGAAAGATACGCCGAATTGCTCGAGAACGGAGAACCGCATGCGACCGGCGCCTGCGCATTTCTCGACGCTCAAGGCGCGTGCCGGATCTACGAATCGCGGCCGTATGTTTGCCGGACTCAAGGGCTGCCGTTGCGGTGGCTGGACGACGACGAAGAATCGGAATTCCGCGATATTTGCCCGCTCAACGAACCGGGTCGCGCGATCGAAGAACTTGAACCTGACGACTGCTGGACGCTCGGACCGTTCGAAGGCGAACTCGCTCAGATCCAATCCAAAACCGGTCAAATGAAACGCGTCACGCTGCGCGATCTATTCCGCAGAAAGGCCGCCGGTCGATAAGCGAACGGCGGCTGATCAGCGGATGGAGAACTTCATGAGTTCGGGACAATAATTTGGCCGCGGATTTCGCAGATGCCGCGGATAGATCAAAACAGTTCCGCGAATCTCCGCGATGATCCGCGGCCAAAAAATGACTGCCAAAAGGCGTAATCTTAACTAAATAACCCGTGCCGGAACCTTGGGCGCGACCGGCGCCTTAGGAACCTTCGGCAACGTTCCCTCGACAAACGGAGTGAAGTCGCCCTTCATCTGCTCCGGCGTCACGCTGATCTCCTGACGGCTCTTGTCCCGGACGACCGTCAGACGTACATCGCCTTCTTTCTTGGCACCGATCGAACGGATCAGGTCCATCGTCGTGGCGACCGGTTTGCCGTCGACCTGAACGATCACGTCACCGGCCCTGATTCCCGCCTTGAATGCCGGACTGTCGGCGCGGACGTTCGTTACCAGGAGTCCCTTGCCGTCCTCAACACCGAAGTAATCGCCAAGCTGCTTCCCGAGCGACGATACCGAAACGCCGATCTGCCGGTTGGTTCCAAAGAACATCGCAACACCGTCACCGGTTGACATGACATTGCCCGGCGGAACGGTCCAGACCTGCGGAGCTACTTTCGGCATCTCGACGCGCGGAATCTGAATGTTCGGCATTTGAACGTTCGGGACCGTAAATGTGCCGTTGAACATCTTCATTTCGCGTTTCTCGAGTACCGCCGTAACATCCATTTGCTGCCCGTTTCGCAGGATCGTGATCGTCGCCGAGTGGTCCGGGGCGATCTCGCTGATCAGTCGGTTCAGCTTGCGGACGCTCGAAACCTCGTCGCCGTCGATCTTCACGATGACGTCATTCACCCGCAACCCGGCCTTGGCGGCAGGACTGTCATCTTCGACCTTCGTGATCGCGACGCCGCGCACATCGCGCAGCCCGAATTTCGCGAAATTGTTCTTGTTCACGTCCTCGGTATAGACGCCGAGGAAACTTCCGCCGCCGATCGAATAAGTGAACAATGCCTCTTCAACCGCTTTTCTTTTTTCAGGCGTCGTGGGTTGCTGCGCAACGGCAACCGACGCGGCAATGGCAAAAAGCGCAAAAACCACAAGTGATTTGCGAATCATAGAACCTCCGATTTTTCAGATCTTTAGATTTGCAATGCGTGCTTGGCTATTAAACGAAACGTGCAAGATTTTTGTTGCGAAATGACCGGGATCGGGTTGCCTGCGGTACTTTGATGCCGGCTGATTTGGGTGCAGAATACGAATGCCATGAAAAACTCAACCGGTCTCGTCGCGTTTGTCATTCTCGTATTTCTGTTTATGGGTTGCGGAGTTTTCAAGCGCGCCGTGACCGGTGAAGCCGCCCGCTGGACGATTGAGGCGAAGGCGTTCGATTCAGAAGGATCGGTCGACTACGATCTTGTCACGAAGGCCATCAACCAGCGGATCAACGCCGCCGGTCTGACCGGCGAAGCCGTTCGCGATCCTTCAGATCCGTCACGTTTGATCGTCAGCGTTTCGGGATTCAAGAAAGAGATGGACATCGCCGGGTATCTTTTCAAATCCTATCGACTCGAATTAAAGAAAGTGGCGCACACCGAAGGCTTCGGACTTTCGCCGTTTGATTCGGCCGATGCCGCGCGGAGCGCGCTCAA
>JAKOSS010000226.1 GCA_029777145.1 Acidobacteriota bacterium
TCGCAAATTTCCGTGATCGAATCGATAACCTGATTTCAGGATTCAAGACTTCATATTGGAATCCGGGAGAGAGTGCCGGGTCTGCTTCTTTCGCGGTATTTAGCGTGAGTTAGCGGTCAAAGAAAAAATGCGACCGCGAAAGAACGCAAATGTTCGCGAAAACGGCCCGGTCGATCACAGATTCGTCGGCGTGTCCGAATGCGGAACGAAGCATTTGCGGCAACGGGCCTCATACTTGTCGGCCGCTCCAACCTCGACGCGTTCGGTCGATTCCGACGTCCGCTGCGAATAGTTCGCCGTGCTGCCGCAGACGACGCAGATGGCATGCGTCTTGGTGATGAACTCCGCGATCGAAAGCAGCTGCGGCATCGGCTCGAACGGCCGTCCGGTGTAATCCTGATCGAGACCGGCAATGATCACTCGTTTGCCTGAATTTGCAAGCTCGTTGACCGCGACGATCAGCTCCATATCGAAAAACTGGCCCTCGTCGATTCCGACGACCTGCGTATCAGCTTCGATCTGCGCCATCAGCTCCTTCGCCGTCATCACCGGCTTCGAAATATGCGTCATGCCCGAGTGCGAAGCGATCTGCTCGATCGAGTAGCGATCATCGATCTTCGGCTTGAAAACCTGCACCTTCTGACGCGCGATCTGCGCGCGGCGCAAACGCCTGATCAACTCTTCGCTCTTGCCGGAAAACATCGATCCGACAATGACTTCAACCCAACCGGCACCGTTCTGACGCGTTTTTCGACGCTCTTCAGTATTGTCGAAAACAAACTCTTCAACCATAGATAATCAGTCCGAATTATTTTGAGAGAATCGGAAAGAACAATTATACGTTGAAGGGGGCGAATTGTCAGAATCGGGAGCGGTAGCGACCGGCTGGGGAAAAGGCAAAAGTAAAAAAGTAGAAAGGAAAACGAAGCGGTTCATACTTCGGTTCTTTTTCTACTTTCTACTTTTTACTTTTTACTTTCTACTTGATTGACGCAGATCGGTGCCCGTCATTTCGTGCGGAGTTTCGATACCGAGAAGGCCGAGGATCGTCGGCGCGACGTCCTGCAACGCACCGTCGGAGCGGAGTTTGACGTCAGCCGCAGATTCATCGATCAAATGGAACGGAACTTGGTTGGAAGTGTGTGAATTGTTGATCGCGCCGGATACGACATCGGTCATCTCCTCGATGTTGCCGTGATCGGAAGTGACGATCGCGACACCGTTCTTTTCGCGGATCTTCTCGAGGATCCCGCCGAGGCATGTGTCAACGTATTGCACCGATTCGATCGTCCGCCGCAGATTTCCGGAGTGTGCAACGGCATCAGGAGCGGCAATGTTGACGATGAAAACTTCGCTCTCGCCCTCGTCGATCGAACTCAGGAGACTGTCGGTCACCTTGAAGCAACTCATTTCCGGCGTGGTCTCGACCGCCGTTCGCTTGAGCGACGGCAACATCACGCGCTGTTCACCGTTCAGCGCACTTTCGACCCCGCCGTTTAGAAAATACGTGATATGCGCGTACTTGTCGGATTCGCCGATCCGCGCGTTCTTCACTCCGTTCTCGGCGAAGACCTCGGCCAAAGTGCGCTCCTCGCGTTCCGGTCGAAACGCGACCGGAATTCGGAATGTCCGGTCGTATTCCGTCAGGCAGACGGTGTCGATCTGCGGCTTGGTCAAACCCGGATTTCCGGTCTCGTCAGGGATCGAGATCGCGCGCACTAGCTGTCGCATGCGGTCGCCGCGATGATTGAAGAAAAGGACGACGTCGCCGTTTTTGATGGTGGCGATCGGAACACCCGATTCATCTTCGAGGACGATCGGTTGAATAAACTCGTCGGTGATCCCGCGCAGGAACGAGCTGCGAATTGCCGAAACTGCATCGACCGCGCGTTCGCCCTCACCATGTACGAGCATCGTGTACGTCCGCACGGTGCGATCCCAGTTTGCATCGCGGTCCATCGCGTAGTAGCGCCCGCAAAGCGTCGCAAGTTTGCCGACGCCGATGTCCGCCATCTTGATCTCGACAGCTTCGGCATAAATATCGGCCGTCCGTTGCATGACATCGCGGCCGTCGAGGATCCCGTGCACGAAGACGTTCGTCAGCCCTTCATGCTTTGCCATGCGCAGAAGCGCGAAAAGAGTCTCGGGCGACGAATGGATCTCTCCGTCACTCATCAAACCGATCAGATGAACCGCGCTGTTCCTTGTCCGGGCGGCCTCGAACGCATTCTTGAGTACCGTGTTGCGGAAGAACGAGCCTGAGCGGATCGCATCGGAGATCCTTGAAACATCGGTCTTGACGATGCGTCCCGCACCGATGCTCAAATGTCCGACCTCGGAACTGCCGGGCGCGTCAGGCGCCAGACCGACGCGCGTTCCGGCCGCCGCCAGCAACGTCATCGGATATTTCTCGCAAATCTCGTCGTAGTACGGCGTGTGCGCGAGCGCGATGGCATTTCCTTCCTGCCGCGGCGAATAACCCCAGCCGTCGAGAATGACTAGCGCAAGCGGTCGTTTCGTTCTGTCTTTCATGGACGACTCTGTTCGAAAGCTGGGGAGTCGGATGTCTTCAATACGCATCGGGTGCAGGTTTTTCCATCCAACGTTCGGGATGGACGAGTTCGTGGAAACCGAACTTCTCGTAAAGGGCGTGCGCGTCGCGCGTTGCGAGCACCCAGCGTCTGAATCCCTGCAGCTCGGGATGTTCGACGATGACCTTCATCAGCCACTTGCTGAGGCCGCGTCCGCGAAATTCTTCAACGACAAAAACATCGCCAAGATAGGCAAAAGTCGCGAAATCGGTAACAACACGTGCAAACCCGATTAGATTTTCGCCTTTGTAGAGACCAAAAGGCAAGGAATTTCTTATCGCCGTCTCGGTTTGTTCGCGCGACCGGTTCTGCGCCCAATAGGATTCCTCAGAGAGAAATTTGTGGATCGCATCGAGATCGAGACGTGCCGGATCGGTGCTCGCCGTGAATTCTTCCAGTTGGACCTCGTAATGGCTCATTTGTTCAGGGAACGCTCAATTCAATCGAACTCGGATCGGCTCAACTGGCGGCGTATGTTTTGACGAACTCCTCGACTTCCGCCGCTGATCGAAGTCTGACCACGTTTACATGGCCCCCGGAACGCACGATCTTCGTCTCGCAATCACGCCGATCTGAATTCGGATATCGCCAAAGCCACCAAAGAAACTCAAGATCCAGCTTTTCGTGACAACCTTCAGCCATATCCGGACGATTTGTTCCGCGAAACGTCAGGCGACGTTTGATGACGCGATAAAAACACAAATAGCGCGGCATGTCGAGAAAGATCACGGTATCCGCGCGCGACAAACGGAGATCAAGCGAGCCGTCGAAGTTGCCGTCGATTATCCACTCATCGGCGGCGATCAGTTCAGCGACCATCTCCATCCATTCGGCCTTCGGCGTTTGCTCCCAACCCGCGCGCCAATAGTGACGATCGAGGTGAATGAGCGGAATTCCCGAGATCTCGCTCATTCGTCGAGCCAATGTCGATTTTCCGGCGCCGCCCGAACCGATGATCAAAATCCGCTTCATTGCACAAAAAGCGAACGAGAGAGACCTCTTTCGATTTCTCTCCCGCCTTATTATTGGATCCGCCAACTACCGCTTGATCTGGTAGAACGCCTTCCGGCCCGGATATTTCGCGGCGCTGTCGAGATCTTCCTCGATCCTGATCAGCTGGTTGTATTTCGCGATCCGGTCCGAACGCGAGAGGCTTCCGGTCTTGATCTGGCCGGCGTTCGTCGCAACCGCGAGGTCGGCGATGAACGAATCCTCGGTCTCGCCCGAACGGTGCGAGATAACGGCCGTCATGTTGTTTGTCCGCGCGAGTTCGATCGCATCGAGTGTCTCGGTCAAGGTGCCGATCTGGTTCACTTTGATGAGGATCGAGTTCGCGCAGCCCAGATCGATTCCCTTTTGGAGAAACTTGGTGTTCGTCACGAACAGGTCGTCGCCGACGAGCTGAACGCGTTTACCGATCTTGTCGGTCAGGTATTTCCAGCCGTCCCAATCGTTTTCGGCCATGCCGTCCTCGATCGAAATGATCGGATACTTGTTCGTCCAGTCGATCCAGTAATCGGCCATCTGCTCGCTCGTCAGCTCACGTTTGTCCGACTTCTTGAAGACATATTTGCCGTTCGAATAAAACTCGCTCGACGCCGGATCGAGTGCGATCATGACGTTCTCGCCGGCCTTGTATCCGGCCTTTTCGATCGCCTCGAGGATCGTCTCGATCGCCTCTTCGTTCGACTTTAGATTCGGGGCGAATCCGCCCTCATCGCCGACGCTCGTCGCGTAACCCCGTGAACTTAGAACTTTCTTCAAGTTATGGAAGATCTCGGCCCCGGCGCGAAGCGCTTCAGAGAAGGTCTCGGTCCCGACCGGCATGATCATGAATTCCTGAAAATCGACGTTGTTGTCGGCATGCGCGCCGCCGTTGATGATGTTCATCATCGGCACCGGAAGCGTTTTCGCGTTGACACCGCCGATGTAGCGGTACAGCGGAAGTTCCTGAAACGCGGCGGCCGCGCGGGCGTTCGCCATCGAAACCGCGAGCAGCGCGTTCGCGCCGAGGTTCGACTTGTTCTCGGTTCCGTCGAGCGCGATCAGCGCTTCGTCGACTAGCGTTTGATCAAGCGCATCGAGCCCTTCAAGCTCGTATGCGATTTTCTCGTTTACGTTCTCGACTGCCTTCAACACGCCCTTTCCGAGATAGCGGCCGGCATCCCCGTCACGCAGTTCGACGGCCTCGTTCTCACCGGTCGACGCCCCCGAAGGGACTGCCGCGCGGCCCGAAGTTCCGTCTTCAAGTATGACTTCCGCTTCGACGGTGGGATTTCCGCGCGAATCCAGTATTTCCCTTGCCCAAACTTCTTCGATCAAACTCATTTTCTTAATAAACTCCTCGATGATTTCGGTAAATCTTTGTCAAAAATTAATCGTTACTGATTGAGAGTCGAGCGACGATCGTTTGTTGAAAGGGTCATTTCCCGCGATTGTCGGCGGGAAAAGCCATCAGCCGTTAGCTATCAGCAAACTGCCGGTTTTCGTTCGATACAAGCGAGCCGTCGGTTACTAATCAATCGTAATTCGTCACCGCGAAATCGCAAAACTCAGCTGTCTGATTCGCCTCGCAGGAATGCGATCGAAACGACCGCGAAGATCACGAGAATGCCGCCGGCCGGCGCGAGGAACACGAACATGTTCGGATCCGTTTCGGTATGCCACAGACCGCCGAGCAGGAATCCAAGCGGCATCAGAACGACACCCGCCTGGAAAGCGATCCGTGCCGGATTTGCGAGTGTCAGCGAGCGATTGGAAAGATACATTGAAGCGATCACGAGGACAAGATTGAGCACCGCGCCGTGCGTGTGCGCGAGCCGGAACAGTTCCCGACGCAATGGATCCTGAAGATAGGCAGGCGAGCGGAACGCGATCAGCGCTTCGAGCAGCATTCCGACGGACATCCACGCGGCAAGGCTGATCCAAGCCTGAAACGAAAGAGGATCTTTGTGGTTTTTGATCATTCGTACACACAAAGTAAAAAGTAAAAAGGCAAAAGTAAAAGTATGCCTTGAGTTATGTTCGCCGCGTCTTGCTTTCGCTTTTGCTTTGCCTTTTTACTTTTTACTTTTTACTTTTTCCGCCCGCTCACGCAGGCGGTATTGACTTGTTACTCTCCGACTTCTATGTCGACGTCCTTGCGGGCGCCGATCAACCTCGCGGCGATCGCTTTGATCTCGGCGCGGCGGGCCGCGTCGACGCGAACGAACCATGGTCCGATCTGCGCCGTTCGGGCCGCATCGTTCGCCAGGTAATCCGGTTTGGCGACGTTGTTGTCCGCCGCGGCAAGCCCGTTCGCGGCGAAGTAACGAACGATCGGATACTTGTCGTCGGCGAACGCTTCCGCCAAAAGCGGCAAATAGAAGTCCGGCTTTGAGTTCTTCGTCAACGAGTTCGCGGTCATCGCGCGCGTCAACGCGTCGCCGGCAA
>JAKOSS010000227.1 GCA_029777145.1 Acidobacteriota bacterium
ATGCGCAGCTCGTTCGGCGCGCACGAGATCCGTCCCGGGCGTTTGCTGCTCGCGAACTCGACGCCGCAAAGCGTCCGCGACGAACTTGTGAAGATGGGTTACACGCTCGTTTTCGAAGAGCGAACGTCTGGCCCGATCACGGCGATCTTCTTCGATCGCGAACACGGCTCGATGTGGGGCGCCGCGAGCAATCACGGCGACGACTACGGGATCGCGTGGTGAATCGATTTTGGATTTTAGATTTTGGATTTTGGATTTTGGAACTAATTCTATGACAAAAATGATCAAGCTCGTGGCAATCGTCGGATTTGCCGTTTTCGCAGGTGTGTTTCTCGCAAATCCGGGCAGCACGCAGACTCAGACTGTAACTGCCGGACAGAAGTTCAAGAGCATCAAGGTCCTGAACGACATGCCGGCGGAACAGCTCGGCAAGGTCATGAACCTGATGTCGGCCTCGCTCGGAGTGCAGTGCAAATACTGCCACGCGTCGAATGACGCTGATTTCGAAAAAGAAGGCTTCGAGCACAAAGACGCCGCGCGGGCGATGCTCAAGATGGTCTTCGACATCAATAAGAACTATTTCGAAGGCCGACCCGAGGTCACCTGCAACACCTGCCATCGCGCTCAGGGACATCCGCAGGCCGCGCTGAACCTGTATCCGCCGGCACCTGAGCCGCGGCCGGCCCAACCGGCGACGAAACCGGTGACCGACGACATTCTCGCGAAATTCGCGGCGGCGATCGGAAAAGGCGACATCAAGTCGCGGAAGATGACGGCGCAGCGGATCGAGCCGGACGGAAAGACTACGGAAGCCGAAGAGATCCTGCAGAGCGGGACAAAAATCCGCGTGGACACGACCTATCCGACAACCGTCGTTTCGACTGTCTTCGACGGAACGAAAGCGCGCGCCTTCTCGGGAACCGGTCCGATCGAACTGGCGGCGGATGATGCCGAACAGATAAGGCGCGAAGCGCTGATCTTCGGAAGCGCCGATCTCAAATCGATATATACGAAAATGGACTATCGCTTCGCCGATAAGATCGACGGCCGCGACGTTTACCTCGTTCAGGCGACGACCGCCGACAACAGCCGCGACCGGCTCTACTTCGACGCCCAAACCGGACTTCTCATACGGCGGACGGCCGTGGTTTTCACGCTCGTCGGACCGTTCGTTTACCAGTTTGATTATGCGGATTACAAGGACTTCGGCGGCGTCAAGATCCCGATGACATACAAGGTCGCCGTCCCGAACATCCGCTGGACGCGAAAGATCACAGACGTTAAAATCAATGCCCCAATCGAAGACAAAGTCTTCTGATTTTCGACTTGCGATTTGCGATTTGCGATTGGACTGGGATTTTGACACGGCATCTCGCTACCCGACGATCGCAAATCGCAAATTGAAAATCGCAAATAATAATCTATGTCACGAACCATAAAAGCAGGACTTATTCAGGCGCATAACGTCGGCGACGTGAGCGCGCCGATCGAACAGATCAAAAAGGCGAACATCGACAATCAGATGAAATTCGTCGAGGAAGCCGCGCGGCAGGGCGTGCAGATGCTCTGTTTTCAGGAGATCTTCACGACGCCGTATTTCTGCGCCGAGCAGCAAACGCGCTGGTACGAAGCCGTCGAGAAAGTTCCCGACGGACCGACCGTCAAGCTGATGCAGGACGTCGCCAAACAATTCGGAATGGTCCTGATCGTACCGATCTACGAAGAGGAAATGTCCGGGATCTACTACAACACCGCGGCCGTTATCGACGCCGACGGCACGTATCTCGGCAAGTACCGCAAGACCCACATTCCGCATGTCGCGCCGGGCTTTTGGGAGAAGTTCTATTTCCGGCCGGGCAATTTGGGGTATCCGTGCTTCGATACGGCGTTCGCGCGGATCGGCGTTTACATCTGCTACGACCGGCATTTCCCGGAAGGCGCGCGCTGCCTCGGCCTGAACGGCGCGGAGATCATTTTCAACCCGTCGGCGACGGTTGCCGGGCTCTCGGAATATCTGTGGAAACTCGAACAGCCGGCGCACGCGGTCGCCAACGGCTATTTCGTCGGCGCGATCAACCGCGTCGGGACGGAAGCGCCTTGGAACATCGGCGAATTTTACGGTCAGAGCTACTTCTGCGATCCGCGTGGCCAGATGATCGCGGTCGGGACTCGCGACCAAGACGAACTCATCGTTGCCGATCTCGACATGGACAAGATCAAGGAAGTCCGCAACACCTGGCAGTTTTTCCGCGATCGGCGTCCGGACGCTTATGGCGCGATCTGCGATGACTGAAAGTTGAGAATTAGACGCGCCGAAGGCGCAACAGAAAGTAGCCAGATGCGAAGCGTCTGGTGAGACGGACCCACCGTCCGGCTCGCATCGGAGATGCGAGAAGAGGGGATTATGCCATCCAGTCACGTTGCCTCGAATTTTCACCTCGTGTTTTCGACTAAGGGGCGTCTGAAGTTGATTTCAGACGATTGGCGCGATCGCCTTCACGCGTATATGGGAGGAATTGTTAAGGGACTTGATGCGGTCCCGTTGGCGGTTGGCGGGGTTACCGATCACGTTCATCTTTTGGTGAGCCTGAAGTCAAAGCATCGTTTGGACTATTTTCTTCGTGATCTCAAAGCCGATTCGTCGGGCTGGGTTCACCGGGAGTTGGGAAAGAAATTCGAGTGGCAAAAAGGTTATGGTGCGTTTTCTGTGAGTCCGACAAGCGTCCAGGGTGTAAAACGTTACGTCCTTAATCAGGAAGCGCATCATAGATTACATACGTTTGAAGACGAATACGTTGAATTGCTGGATGCGAGCGGAATTGAATATGACCCGAAATATCTCTGGTGATTCGTACCGCGTTTTCAACGCGGGGATTCATTGCCTGATCGGCTCCAGACGTTTCACGTCTGGCTATTTTCGTGTGGCGGCTTCGCCGCTGATTTTGGCCGGTCTGCTTGTCTTGCTGTTCGCACTGCCGGTTTCGGCCCAAACGCCGCAGACGATCGAACGCGAACTCGTCAATCACGTTAAGACGATCAAGAAATTGGCGGCAGAGAACACGTCTGAGGCGGCGTCCAAACTCGACGCCGAGAACGACGCACTGAAGGCCAAACTCGTCAAATACGGTCGGCTCGCGTCGACGCTGAAGTATCCATTCGCCGAGCTCAGGAAACAGATGTTCGTCGCGACGTCGAAGGACGGCAAATTCCGCGTCTATTCTTGGGACACGGAAACCGGCGGAACGATGCACTTTTTCGAGAACGTATTTCAGTATCAGGCCGCAAACGGAAAAGTGGTATCGAAGGCGGCCGTCCTCGACGATGAAGACGCCGGCGGCTTTTATACCGATGTCTTTCAGTTGAGCACGAAAACCGGAATGTTGTATCTCGGCCGGATGACCTCCATCGTGTCGTCGCTTGAATCGTACGAGGAGATCTCGCTCTTTCGGATCAGCGGCGCGAAACTTGACGACCG
>JAKOSS010000228.1 GCA_029777145.1 Acidobacteriota bacterium
GAAGCGCCGTTTCCGTTCGCGAAGAACTCCGGCGCCGGCGCCCACGGCGATTGCTCCTGATCATCGGCAACGGCGTCGAAAGCGGGACTCTCGTCAACGGGCTGCATGTGCAGATCTTCCGCGGTCTCATATCCGCCATGCCATTTGGAATTCGTTTCAGGTTCCGCCGGTCCGACCAGGTTCGACACTTCGCCGAGCGCGATCTTGATCTCCTGCAGCCGTTGTGCGTGCGCGACCTCATGCGGCGCGATCAGGACAAGTTGGCTCAATGCATACTTCTCGTCATCGACCTCTTCATGAAGCCGGGCGATCTCCGCCAGACGCTCGAGCGCGCCCTTCAACGCTCGTTCGTCGCGCTGCCAGCCGTGGTAGCGGACGAGGAGCCGAAGCGCCTCGATCCGCTCCGGATCACGGGCGATGATCTCGTTGGTCCATTGCAGGAACTCTTCGTGCTTTCCGCCGACCAACAGATGTTCCGACGACATCGACAGGACGCGCGCTGCGCTTTCGAGGTCGCCCGCGTTGATGTAAAGCTCGACGAGTTCGATGAATTTCGGAAAATTCGCCGGCTCCTGTTCGACAAGCCGGACGATCGCCTCTTCGGCAGATTGAAGATTGCTCGATTCAAGGTGACAGTCGACAAGCAAATATAAGATTTCGCGGTTGTAAGGAGATTGGACAAGGATCTTCTCGAGCCGATCCGCGGCGTCGTCCGAGTATCCGAGTTTGATCTGCGCCTTGACGTAACCGTTCAGTGCCGCCAGATCGTACTGGCGAATCTCGAGGGCACGCGTGAACGCCGTAAGCGCCGACTCGATCTGGTCTAGTCCCGCGAGCCTCAGTCCGGCCTCGGTGTACGCCTTCACGGCCTCGTCCTTTTGATTGTTTTGCAGACAAAACTCGGCGATCTTGAGATAGACCTCGGTATTGTTCGGGTCCAGTTTGGCGATCTCCTTCCAGATCTCGAGCGCCTCAGCCTTGCGTCCGTCGCGTTGATATTTCTCGGCAAGCGCGGCGTAATGGGTCCGGGCTTCAGCGAAGGATCCGCGGGATTGGTAGAGTTGCGCGAGCTTTTCCGAAACTTCGACGAGATTGGGATCGAGTCGTGAGATCTTGTTGTAAACCGCGATCGCCTTCTGCGCAAACCCTTGCTTGCTGTAGTGTTCGGCGACATGCCGGAAACAGTTGACCGCCTCGACGTTGTCGTTATCCTTGGCGTAGAGGTCCCCAAGGACATTCATGGTGCTGTAATCCTTCGGATCGAATTCGACAACCCTTTGATATTCTGTGATGGCCGCGCGAAGTTTGCCTTGCGAGAGAAATCGTTCGGCATTCCGCATCGCTTTTGTTTTGTCGAAGCTCATTATGGATTTGGCGTGTGCAAGAAACGGCTTTTTGGCTTGGGTTAGCGAGCTAGCGCAGTTCGATGGGACAAAAACAGCAGATGAAATTTGCTCCATCCACAATTAAGAAACTACCACGTGGCAACAAAATCTGTCAACGCTTTTTAACAATGTTTGTAACAATTTCCGAACGAAAACCGACCTTCGCGGTTTTGTGTTTTGTTACCGGAATTTCTTAGAATTATTGAACCGATTTCGCAGTTTTGATTCGGAAAAGTTATGCAAGCTCTGATTTTGGCCGGCGGCAAAGGGACACGTCTCAGACCGCTGACCGTTTACACGCCGAAGCCGATCGTCCCTTTCCTGAACCGTCCGTTTCTCGTTTATCAGATCGAGATCCTCAAACGTGCGGGCATCGAGGACATAACACTTTCGCTCAGTTATCAGCCGGACAAGATAGAACAGCTTCTCGGCAGCGGGACGGATCTCGGCGTCAATCTGAGATACATCACCGAACCGAGTCCGATGGGAACGGGCGGCGCGTACAAGTTCGCCGCCGGCGACCGGAATGAAACGAC
>JAKOSS010000229.1 GCA_029777145.1 Acidobacteriota bacterium
CTGATCGAACAGGGCGGAGTGAAGATCGGCGGCGAGAAGGTCTCGAACACGAACGCCGAAGTTTCGCTCGACGGCGGAATTCTCGTCCAGGTCGGCAAACGCAAGTTTCTCAAGATCAATCCCGATTAGATGGATCCGTCGATTTTCGCAAACGAGGAAACGCTGATAATTGAAACGCCCGAGCGCGTTCCGCTGGCGTTCTCCCTCGCCTCGATCGGAAATCGTTTCATCGCCGTCGCGATCGATCATTTCATCCAATTGATGGCCGTGCTGGTCGTCGTTTGGGGTCTGTTGTACTGGACCGGCGCGAGTCTCGACAAACTTGAGGGCGAACCGGGTGAAGCTCTTCGCGAAATGTCGAAATGGACGCTCGCGCTGATGGTTCTCATCGTTTTCGCGATCTTCGCCGGCTACTTCGTAATTTTCGAATGGATCTGGAACGGGCAGACTCCCGGAAAGCGTTTGATGAAGCTGCGGGTGATCCGCGAAGACGGCCGGCCGGTGACGTTCTGGGAAGCGCTCGCGCGCAATCTCCTTCGGATCTTCGATTCGTTTCCGATGTTCGCGATCATTCCGTTCTATTCGATCGGCCTGATCTCGGTCTTCGCGAGCAGTCGCGACCAGCGCATCGGCGACCTGTTCGCGGGAACGGTCGTCGTCCGCGAGCGCACGGATGAAGCGCCGACGTTCGCCGAGACGTTCTCGAACCAGATCAGCGACGCCGCCTTTCGCCGAGTTCAGAAAAAAGTCGAGTTCCAGACCGACATCCGATCTCTGACGCATGCCGAGATCGAGGTCGTCGAGGCGTTCCTGCGGCGACGTTGGGACCTGACCGAGCGCCAGCGTCTGTGGATGGCATGGCGGGTCGCGCTGCCGATCATGTACAAACTCAAACCCGAGTACAGTCTCACCGATTTCACTTATGAAGGATTTCTCGAGGAGATCCTCGATCGTTTCCATCGGCGACAGAAGTTCCTCAATTAGTAACCGCAAAACTCAGCCTCGCTGTTGCGTCCGCAACTCTGATCAGTGCGCGGAAATCAGCCGTTAGCCGTCAGCTATCAGCCGACAGCCATAGTCTCGAGGATCCGGTGTTGAACGAATTCGAATAAAGGATACGACTCGAGTTTTTGCCCAAGCCCTCGGAACTATGCTATCTTGCCTCTTACTTTTTTTTGGGTACCCCCCTTTTGGAAATGCAGAAAAAGCGAATTTTGGTAACGGGCGGAGCCGGCTTCATCGGGTCGCACTTGGTGGATCATTTGCTCGCCGAAGGAAATTGGAAGGTTTCCGTCATCGACAACTTCAACGCGTTCTATTCTCCTGAGATCAAACGCCGAAACGTTTCAGAGCACCTGAAGAACGACGATTACGTTCTTCACGAGGCCGATATCTGTTGCGCTGAAACGGTGGAGAAGATCTTTGAGGAAGGCGAGTTTGACGCGGTCGTTCACCTCGCCGCCTACGCCGGCGTCCGTCCTTCGCTGTTGAACCCGAAGCTTTACAACGAGGTCAACGTGTGCGGAACGCTGAATCTGCTCGAGGCCAGCCACAAGACCGGCGTGCCGCAGTTCGTTTTCGGATCTTCTTCGAGCGTCTACGGCATCAGCTGCAAGGTTCCGTTTTCCGAGGATGCGAAAGTCTGTCAGCCGATCTCGCCGTATGCCGCGACAAAGGCGGCCGGAGAACTGATCTGCCACACGTTCTCGCATCTTTACGATCTGCGGACGGTGTGTCTGCGATTTTTCACGGTTTACGGCGCGCGCCAGCGTCCCGATCTCGCGATCCACAAATTCTCGAAACTGATCTGCGAGGGCAAGCCGATCCCGATGTTCGGAGACGGGACCACGCGCCGCGATTACACCTACGTCGACGACATCATTCAGGGCGTGCGGGCGTCGATCGATTACGAAGGAGCGAAGCACGAGATCTTCAACCTCGGTGAGTCGCAGACGACCGAACTCCGCGAACTGATCGCTCTGCTCGAAGAGAATCTCGGAACGAAGGCGGTGATCGAACGGCATCCGATGCAGCCCGGCGATGTTCCGATCACGTTCGCCGACATCTCGAAAGCCCGCGAGTTGCTGAACTACAATCCGACGACGAAGATCGCTGAAGGCCTGCCGAAGTTTACGGAATGGTTTTTGAACAGTAAGTGAGCAGCTATTTGCGATTTGCGATTTTCAATTTGCGATTGTCGAACTACAGACGATTACAAATAAGCGAAGATTCAATCGAGCTTTTCCAATCGAAAATCGAAAATCGCAAATCGCAAATCGGAA
>JAKOSS010000230.1 GCA_029777145.1 Acidobacteriota bacterium
CACGAAGCCGGCGCGTTCTCGGGTGCGCGCGGACGCAAGCTCGGACTGTTCGAGATCGCCGACGGCGGCACGATCTTTCTCGATGAGATCATGGAAATGCCGATGCAGCTTCAGTCGAAACTGCTGCGAGCGCTCGAAACGCGATCGTTCTTCAGGGTCGGCGGAGTCAAGAAGGTCGAGGTTGACGTTCGGTTGATCGCCGCGACGAACCGCAATCCGAAGCTGTCGGTCGCCGACGGCAGTTTCCGTGCCGATCTTCTGTATCGGATCAACAGTTTTGAGATCAACATTCCGCCGCTCCGCGAACGCCGTGACGACATCGAGCCGCTCGCGCGTCACTTGCTCAACAAGATCGCCGGCGCCAATGCTCCCGAAATGACGCCGCAGGTCGTCGAGGCGCTCAGCCAATACAACTGGTCGGGCAATGTTCGCCAGCTGAAGAATTGCCTCGAACGCGCCGTTCTCTTTTCCGATAACGGCAAGATCACGGTCAAGGATCTCCCGGCGGAAGTCATCAGCCGCTCGGGCGAACCGAATGTCTCGGTGGTTTACAACGAGCCGAGCGACAACGGCGTCAGCTCCTTTCAGAACGCGCCTTCGAACCTGCGCGACATCGAGCGTCAGCAGATCATCGGCGCGCTTGAGAAGACGGGCTGGCATCGCGGAAAAACTGCCGAAATGCTTGGCATCTCGCCGTCGACGCTCTATCGCCGGCTTCGCGAATACAATCTCGACGTCTAGACGATTTGGGATTGCGGATTTCGGAAATTGGAAGGTGAAGTATGAATTCTGAGATAACGGCTGCCATATCGCGAAGGGACGTCCTCGGAACCGTCCTGATCGTCGTCGTCCTGATACTGACCGCCGTCACGGCGTATCCGCAAAGCGCCTTCACCGGGCGCGTCGTGGAAGTGCTCGACGGCAAGACCTTCGTAATGGAAGTTTCGAATGCGCGGATCACGGGCGTTCTCAAATGCATTGAGATCCCCGAATCCGACCAACCGCTTTCGGCCGAGGTAAAGGATCATCTGTCGGCGCTCGTGCTCAATAAGAACGCTGAATTCAAGCCGCTCGGCTTCAATATGCAGAGCACGATCGGCAAGCTCACGGTCAACGGCGTCGATGTCGGCCAGCAGATGCTTCGCGACGGCGCGGCCTGGCACGATCCGGAGCAGAAAAGCGGCCAGAATCCGAACGAACGCGCCCTGTACGAACAAAACGAGCAGCAGGCGAAAGCCGACAGTCTCGGTGTCTGGAGCGTTCCGAATCTGAAGCCGGCGTGGGAGTTCAGGGAGGAGAAGGAACGCGCTGCCGAGGAACGACGCAAACAGGAATATGAACGCGCGGCGCTACTCGCGGCGAACAATGCCCGAACGGTCAAAGCTCCGGTCAGGCCGGCCGCGTCAACGGTTCAGAATTATGCCGATTTTCAAGCTTGGTCCGAAATCCGCACCCTCGATCGCGAAGCGGGAATCGGCGGGATCATCCGCAAATACGACGTCGCGCGCGGGATCGGCTACAACTTGACGACACAGGCGCAGGTGAGCGTCGCCGGAAAATCGAAACCGAACTATCTGGATCTTCGGCTCGGTTACGTCTACGCCTATAACGGCACGGCAAAACGCAGCGTCTGGGCCGTCGCGGTACTGTCGGACGCGGACGAGTACAAATTCGCGAAGGCGAATAATCTGACGATCTTCGCGGACGGCGAAAAGATCGATCTCGGAAAAGCGTATCGCCTCTATGGCGACACCGGTGCGGCGCGGCGTGAGACGCTGATCTACGTGATCCCGCGGTCAAAGATCGAAAAGATCGCAAAGGCGGCGGAGGTCAAGATCAAGCTCGGCGTGTTCTCGGGCGATCTCGGGCGAAAGCTCAAGGACCTCGCGAAGAACCTGCTCAGTTCGGCCGACTGAATTTTCGAACTAAGGGAAAGCAAGAACCGCGCGGAGTGCCGTAACGCTCCGCGCGGTTCTGTTTTTCGATCGAAGATTCGCTTAGAAATCGAATCGAATTCCGAGTCTGATCGTCCGCTGACGATAGGTTCGGGTCGGCACCAAAAAGTTCTGGCGGGCCGTCAACTGCGCGGCCGTCGGCGTCGAACTCAGCGCCTGGAAGTCAACGAACTCCGCACCGTAGCTGAAGACCGCAAGGTTCAGGATGTTGTTGAATTCGATCGTCGGACGGAACCGGAATCGTTCTCCGAACTTCCATTCACGGGTCACGTTCAGATCAAAGTTCATCAGTCTGGGACCGTGTCCCGCGTTGCGCGGAAGATTCCCGCTGGCGGCGCCGATCGGCTGCAGCGAGAACTGTGCGAGCAAGGCGTCCGGAACCGGTGATCCCGGTTCACGGTAGCGGATGTCGTTCAGGTTTCCGTTGAAGTTCAGACGGTCGGTCCCGAGATCGTCGAGATTCCGGTCGCTGCCGCCGGCGCCCAAATTGAACGGGGCCGAACTGCCCCAACGGACGAGCGGCGAGAACCGGAGGCGGCCAAACCACCACGGGGTGTCGAACGTCCCGCTGAACGAAATGCGATGGTGACGGTCCTGAAGGCTGCGCGCCCATTCACGTGCA
>JAKOSS010000231.1 GCA_029777145.1 Acidobacteriota bacterium
CGTTACTAAGGACAGGATTTTTCCAACATCCAAAATCAATTCAAAACTAAAGGTGCCCTCTGGCTCAAAATTGGTCGGAACGTCTATCTGAACTTTCAACCGCAGAGGCGCCGAGGCGCAGAGCTCATACGGATCACCGTCTTACCTCACCTGTCCTAAATCCTCCGCGTCTCTGCGCCTCAGCGGTGGACTTCACCGGAGAATGAGGACCCGATTATCCAAATCCGCAATCCCAAATCCGCAATCCCAAATCCCAAATGCGTTCACCACCCGATCCCGTAGTCGTCGCCGTGATTGCTGGCGGCGCCCCACATCGAACCGTGTTCGCGATCAAAGAAAATCGCCGTGATGGGACCCGAAGTCCGTTCTTCGAAGACGAGCGTGTAACCCATCTTCCCAAGTTCGTCGCGGACGCTTTGGGGCGTCGAATTCGCGAGCAGCAAGCGGCCGGGACGGATCTCGTGCGCGCCGAACGAGCTGCGCATCTGAAAACTGTTGAAGTTCGGCGCCTCGGCCGATCGCTGAACGTTATAACCGAAGACGAACGTGTTCAGAAAGAACTGCAGCAGGTTTTGGTCCTGGCTGTCGCCGCCCTGGACCGAAAATCCATAGAGCGGCTTGCCGTCCTTGAGCGCAAGCGTCGGCGTCAACGTAACACGTGGATGCCTGCCGGGTTCGATGACGTTGTATGGGCCGTCCGCCGGGTCGGTTACAAAACTCTGTGCGCGTTGGCTGAGCCCGATTCCCGTCCGTCCCGCGATCACCGCCGGGATCCAGCCTCCGCTCGGGGTGACTGAAACGACCCAACCTTCGGCGTCGGCCGCCTGAACCGATGTCGTGCCGCCGTAAAAAGCGCTCTCACCGTCAGGAAAACTCGTCGCGATCTCGTCTTGCAGTTCGCGGTCGCGCTCGCCGGTCGTCTGCGGCGCCAGTGTCTGCGTTTCGGACGGAACCGTCTTCCAATCGTCGAGCAGTTTTTGGAACGGATGCGACTGTTTGCTGAACTTGTACGGATCGCCCGGCCTGATCTCAGGATCATTCTTGTCCGGATTGATCAGCGTCGCCCGTTCCTTTGCATATTCCTTCGAAAGCAACACGTCGAGCGGCGCGACGGGCTTCATGTACGGATCGCCGTAGTAGAAATCGCGGTCGGCGAACGCCAGATTCATCGCCTGATAGACAGTATGGATGTACTTCGGCGAGTTGTAGCCCATCGATTTCAGATCGAAATTCTCGAGGATGTTCAGCGCCTGAAGCATCGCCGGGCCCTGAGTCCAGCGGTCGAGTTTGTAGACATCGACGCCTTTGTAATTCGTCGTGACCGGTTCTTCGAGTTTGACCTTCCACTTCGCCAGATCCTCGAGCGTGATCAATCCGCCTTCTTCCTGCGTTCCGCGGACGATCTCCTTGGCGATGTCGCCCTTGTAGAACCGATCATACGCGGCCATGATCGCGTCTTTGCGCGACTTGCCGGCCGTAAGCGCGTTCTGTTCGGCCTCGACGAGTTTCCGCAACATCGCCGCGAGATCGGGCTGTTTGAAGATCTCGCCCGCGGCAGGTGCTTCACGCTTCTCACCCGGATGCGTGAGCATCACTTCGCGGGAGTATTTCCACTTCTTGATCCAGGTTTTTTGGCGCTCGATGACGTTCGACGTCTCGATGTCCATCGGATAGCCGTCGGCCATCTCGATCGCCGGCGCGAGAACCTCTTTCAGGCTCAGCTTGCCGTACTCGGCGAGCATCACCATGATCCCGCCGGGCGTTCCCGGAGTGACGGCCGCGAGCGGACCGTATTCGGGCGGATTCTTCATCCCTTTGGATCTATAGAACTCGGCCGTCGCGCCGGTCGGAGCGACACCGAGCCCGTTGATCCCGATCACCTTGCCTGTCTTCGGATTGTAGATGAGCGCCTGCGTCTCGCCGCCCCACGA
>JAKOSS010000232.1 GCA_029777145.1 Acidobacteriota bacterium
GGGAACCGCGATGATCGTCACGCCGACGCCGAACGCGATCCACTCGCGCCATTTGTCGAGCCTGAAAAAGAACAGGAAAGCGCAGACGACGAACAGCACGGCGAGGCTGTGAACATGGATCAGCGGCAACGTTCCGGCAAGGATCCCGACCAAAAAAAGGGAAAAATGGGAAAAGTGGAAAAGGGAAAAAGTCGTCGTCTCGGCGGCTGACTGTCTGGCGGACGAGTGGATTTGTTCCGCTGCGTCCCGGCTGACGAACGTGTCCCACAACTTGGTCAGCGCGATCAGCGTCAGCGGCATTCCGAAAAGCAGGCTCCGCTGGGTGATGAAAAGCACGACGAGCGAGTTTCCCCAACGGAATTTTTCGCCGATCGTGTAGTCGCGCCCGAGGTCCCACAATAATTCGAAAAGTCCCTTCGACCCGATCCAGTAGTCGTGGGCGAACCAGACGAATCCGAGTCCGCCGCTGAAAAGCAGGATCAGCACGGCGACCTTTCCGGCCTTGAGCACGCCGGTGATGCGTCCGACGAACTTTTCGACCAGCACGAACAGCGAAAATCCGAGCAGGACGTTCTGCACGAGCATCGCCTGGCGCGCGCCGATCCCGAGTTTGACGAAAAACGCCGAGATCAGGTCGGCGAGGAACGGATAGGTGAACTTCGCCCCCGCAAACGATGGATTCGTCGGCGGGAAGTTGTTGCCGTCGCTGAACGAAAAGATCGCTCCGAGATGGAAAGGCAGATCGCCGAGATTCTGTGACGCGCCGGTGAATATCCCTTGGTCGGTCTCGATCATCGCGCGTTCGAAAAAGAACCACAGCAGAAGCAAAATGAACGCATAGTAAAAGAAGCGGACCGTCTTTTTGAGGTTCGTCCCCTGCGTCTTGCCCTTTGCTTTCGCCAGATCGTGACGAAACTCCTTGTTTATCGGCTTGCTGACGAAGAGGATCGCGAGCGGCGCGAGCGTGATCAGCAGCGAAACTCCGATCGTCACGATCGAAAGGCCGGCGACGCACGCGATGACGAATCCGACGGTTCCGAAGATCGCCGATCCGATGACGTTTCCGGCGGCGAGCCGCGCCATCAGCGAATCTTCCTTTTCATAAAGATATGTGACGGCCGCGCCGGCAACGGTGATCAGGACGATGATCGCGAAGGTCAGAATCATGGCAACATTTATAACAAAATCAATTGTGTCGAGGAATCCCTGAGCCGCAATAGAGCGTTGCATTTGACTTCCAGGAGCCAAACTCTCTTTTAAGCAACGTAGCGATTTCGTTTGTGATCGCCAGGGCTCGAGGGTCAAATAGAATCCGAAACACTAAGGCTTTCTGGGGGACAGCCGAACCAAAGACTTCAACGATCAGTTCGCGTCCCGACCTTAGCTTGACCTCAAATTCCGGCGATACATTCAATGAGTTTACGTGAATTGCGGTTTGCAAGTGTGTCCCGAACATTCTTGGGTCGAAGTACTTGACGTGAATTGTTGGCATTGATGAATCGTTCATTGATGAAGCATAAGTAATAGTTATGGATATGTCAAGAAAGTATTATTGCAAGCGATGAGTCGATCGACGTGCCGTCGCTGTTTACAAATCAGGTCTCAGTGTCTTTCGCATTCCGACGTCGAAGCATTACAATAGCAGTTTTGAACCCCGAGACGGGATCGTATCTATATGCTTCAAGCCGGAATTGTCGGACTTCCGAACGTCGGAAAGTCAACTTTGTTCAACGCGCTGACCGCCCAGGAAGCGGCGCTTGCCGCGAATTACCCGTTCGCCACGATCGAGCCGAACGTCGGCGTCGTCGCGGTTCCCGACGAACGCCTCGCGGTTCTTGAAAAGCTCAACAAGGCGCAGAAGGTCGTGCCGGCGACAGTCGAGTTCGTCGATATTGCCGGACTCGTCAAAGGCGCGTCGGAAGGCGCCGGTCTCGGAAACCAGTTTCTCGCGAACATCCGCGAAACGGATGCGATCGTCCAGGTCGTGCGCTGTTTCGAGGACGACGACGTCATCCATGTCGAAGGATCCGTCGATCCGGTCCGCGATATCGAGACGATCCAGATCGAACTCGCACTCGCCGATCTCGCGTCGATCGAAAAACGCCGCGACAAGGCGATGCGGGGAGCGAAGTCGGGCGACAAGGACGCGAAACGCGATCTCGAGATCATGGACAAACTCCAGCCGGTTCTCGAAGAAGGCCGTCCGGTCCGCGCCGCCGGACTCAGCGACGATGAGCGCGCGATCGTCAGAGGTTGGTTCCTGCTCTCGTCAAAACCGACGATCTATGCGGCGAACGTCGATGAGGACACGCTGATGGACGAGTCGGCGAACCCGCACGTCGCCGCGGTCCGCGCGCAGGCGGCGAAGGAAAACGCCGAGGTCGTCCTCATCTGCGCGAAGCTCGAGGCCGAACTCGTGGCGCTCGAACCCGAAGAACGCGCCGAGTTCCTCGCCGAACTCGGAGTCAATTCGAGCGGCGTCGACAAGCTGATCAAGGCCGCGTACAAGATGCTCGGACTGATGAGTTTTCTGACCGCCGGCGAGAAAGAGGTCCGCGCGTGGACGATCCCGATCGGGACGAAGGCGCCGCAGGCCGCTGGCGAGATCCATTCGGACATCGAACGCGGGTTCATCCGCGCCGAGATCGTGTCCTACGAAGACCTGGTCGCCTGCGGATCGCGCAAGGCTGCGAGCGAAAAAGGCATCGCGCGGCTTGAAGGAAAAGAGTACGTGATGCGCGAAGGCGACGTCGTGGAGTTCCGTTTCAATGTCTGACGAACGGTGCTAGAATTCATTCACCCGAAACAATTCCCGTTCGGACGCGATTTTTATGAATGGCCTGACCGCTGATCCCAAGGTTGATCGATCCTCATTCGTCGGCAAACTCGACTACGACGAGTTTCTCCGCCGAAATACCGATCAATACGCCGAATACGACGACGGCGAAATCCTCACGAATATGACAGTTACGCGATCTCACAGTGAACTGCGGCAGTTTCTATCCGCAATCTTGGAACTCTTCGTTTCAGAAAGCCGATCGGCGAAGGTCTACGGCGAACCTTTTCAGATGAAGCTCACTTTAGGCACGAAGGTAAAGGGTCGGGAACCTGACATTTTTGTCGTCCTCGGCGAGAATCTCGATCGGGTGAATGAGCGCTATCTGGATGGTCCCGCCGATATTGCGATCGAGATCATTTCGAAAGAGAGTCGTCGTCGGGACCGGGTGACCAAACTTGAAGAATATCGCTCGGCGGGGATACGCGAGTATTGGCTGATCGATCCCGAAGAGCGTAGTGCCGAGTTTCTGAGCCTTCAAAACAACGGAAGATATTTGCAGACCAACGTCGATCAAAACGGTGTGTTCGAGTCGGGGGTACTGGTCGGCTTCCGGCTGGATACCAACTGGCTGTGGAGTGATCCGCGTCCGACCCTCCGTGAGGTCGCGTTGGAACTCGGATTGTTCTGAACGGAATTGACCCTATTGACGATGAATAACACTGAATACGAAAAGCTTGTCGAACAGATCACCGATCTCGTGCTGTCGAAGATCGGCGAAGACGCTTATTGTCCGACATTTTGCCGCGCCGACGTCGAACGCATCGTCGATGCCGGTGCGTCGCGGATCGGGATCGTTCTCGGTTCGACGGCGACCGCGCACGACTGGGCGTCGCTGATCGACCACACGCTCCTGAAACCGGAAGCGTCAGAATCGGACATCAAAAAGCTCTGCAACGAGGCGATCCAGTTCGGCTTCGCCTCCGTCTGCGTCAATCCTTCGTGGGTGAAGACGGCGGCCGAATTCCTGCGCGGCTCGAGCATTCCCGTCTGCACTGTGATCGGATTTCCGCTCGGGGCGACATTGCCAGACGTGAAGGCCTTCGAAGCGCGGCGGGCGATCTTCAACGGAGCCCGCGAGGTCGATATGGTGATCAACATCGGGGCGCTCAAATCGGGCGACGACTGCCTTGTCGAAGACGACATCCGCGCCGTCGTACAAGCGGCGCACGAGAACGGAGTGCTGTGCAAGGTGATCATCGAAACGGCGCTGCTCACCGACGACGAGAAGGTCCGCGCGTGTCTCGCGTCGAAGAATGCCGGAGCGGATTTCGTCAAGACTTCGACCGGTTTTGCAAAGGGCGGTGCGACGGCCGACGACGTCGCGTTGATGCGGCGCGCGGTCGGGCATTCGCTCGGTGTCAAAGCGTCGGGCGGCGTCAAGGGAATCGACGACGCACGCAAGATGTTCGAAGCCGGCGCGACGCGAATCGGAGCGTCGGTCGGGGTCAAGATCGCCCAGGAAGCGAGCGGAATCACGCCGACGGTCGTCGCGGGAAACTATTGACCATTTGGGAATTCGGATTTTGGATTTCGGATTTCGTTGCAAAGAAAAACGGTACGGAGTTTTTCCGTACCGTTTTTCATTTGGACAGGTTAGTTGCAGAAATCCGAATTCTGAAATCCCGCATCCGAAATGTCTTCAGCTTAACTTAAAGTTGTAAACCACCGTTCCGGTCGCTTTTACGGGTTTTCCGCCGACCGTCACCGGCTTGAATTTGGAGCGCTTGGCGGCTTCCTCGCTTGCGTTTCGCAGGCCTTTCGGGCCGTTCGTCGCCTTCGCGGACATCACCTTTCCGGACTCATCCAGCGTCACCTGAACGGTCACGATCCCTTCGGTCCGGTTCTGCCGTTCGAGCACCGGATAGGCAGGAACCGCGAGTTTCAGAGCCTGTTCGCGGAGCGAGCCGGCTTCGAACGGTTCATCGGACGCAGCCGACGGATCGGCCGTCGCCTTTTTTTCCTCCGGTTCCGCTTGCTTTTGTGCGACGGTTGCCGGTGCCTCGACGGGAACCGTCGGAACCGGTTTCGGGACCTTTCCGTCGACCCGCGCCAGCGCGTTCTTCGCCGGTTCATTGTCGGCGTCCAGTTGCACTGCCTTTTTCAAGTCTTCAAGGGCACTTTCGAATTTCCCCGTATTCTCGAGCGACACGCCGCGATGGTAGTAGGCCATCGATTCGGTCGGATCCAATTCGATCACTTTGTCAAAATCGGCGATCGCCGGAATGAAGTTCTTCTTGTTGAAGTAGGCCATGCCGCGCGAGAAGAACGTGGTCGAATCGGCCGGATTCATTTCGAGAGCCTTTGAGTAATCGGCAACCGCGGCGTCGTACTCACCCATCACGAA
>JAKOSS010000233.1 GCA_029777145.1 Acidobacteriota bacterium
CAAACGGCGTCGTACTGCACAAGAGACATGAGTGATCGGTAATGATGATAGTCGTCGATTCGTTGATTCACGGGGCCAACTTTGCCGTCCTTTCCGCACGACGTTCAGACCAATTCCGTGTTCGGTTTCGAAAAGGACTTGTTGCGTCAGCACGACCATCGTTTTACTGCAACACTAACGCAAAAAAAGGACAAAGCCGCGAACGAGGAGGCCAAATTGTCTCAGGCTGAACCAGTTCCGATCTCTGCCTTAAATCAAATGCTTTTCTGTCCGCGCCGTTGCGCCTTGATGCACATTGAAGGAATTTGGGCCGACAACGAGCATACGGTAATGGGCACTCTCCTCCACGACAACGTGGATCGGCCGGGTTACGAGACTGCCCGCGGAGTGACGCTCCTTCGCGCGTTGCCGTTGCGGTCGGATCGCTACGGGCTTTCGGGCCAAGCGGACATTGTCGAGATCCACGACGGAACGTACGCGCCCGTTGAATACAAGAAAGGACGCCGCCGGCGCTTTGACAACGATGATGTTCAGTTGTGCGCGCAGGCGCTTTGTCTCGAGGAAATGTTCGCCTGCGAGGTTCCGGTCGGATACGTGTTTCACGCGGCAAGCAAACGGCGGCGCGAGGTCATCTTCGATTGGAAATTGAGAGCCCAAACGATTGAAGCGACTGATCGCGTCCGCGAACTACTATCGCGCGGACAAACACCGCCGGCAAAGCTCCAACCGCGTTGCGACGGTTGCAGTCTCCGGGAGACTTGTCTTCCCGAAATAACAGATCCGTCCCGACAAGTCGCAATGGTATTCGATCTATGAGTCTAAACTTCATAGTCCCAGGAAGAAATGGATATTCGCCAAAATACGCTCTATCTTACAAGCGAGAATACATTTGTCGCTCGCGACCATCTGACCCTTCGGGTGGAGGTTGAGCGGGAACTGAAGCTCGCGATACCGATACACCACCTCGAATCCGTGTGCGCTTTTGGCCATTCTGTGCTCTTCTCACCCGAGGCCTTGCGATTGTGTTGGGAACATGGCGTCGCGGTCAATTACCTGAGTTCGAACGGCTACTTGCTCGGGCGTTGGGAAGGCGTTCCGAATACAAGCGTGATGCTTCGACAGGCACAGTACCGGGCGGCCGACGATCCGGGGATCTCCGCGTCGATTTCGCGGCAGTTGATTCTCGGAAAGTTGTTGAATTCAAGAATCTCTCTACTCAGGTCTGCCCGTGAGTCGACGAGCGACATTGAGCGCCAGGGCTTGAAGTCCTGCGCGGATGAAATTGCGATGTTGGTGCGAAGGATGACGCATTTGATTCCGGATCGGTCGCAACCCGATAATTCGGAATCGACAGAATCGCCGGACCATGCTGGGTCGGTCGATCTTTTTCGAGGCTATGAAGGACAGGCCGCCAGTGTGTATTTTGGCGCATTCGATCTGAACCTTCGGCAACAACGGCTTGACTTTGCTTTCAAGCGACGTACCAAACGACCTCCCCTGGATCCCATCAACTGCCTGTTATCGTTTCTTTACGCCTTGGTTAGACACGATTGCATCGCCGCGTTGACCGCCACCGGGCTTGATCCGTTCGTCGGCTATTTGCACCGCATCAGACCGAACAGACCGTCCCTTGCGCTTGACCTGATGGAAGAATTCCGACCGCTCATCGCCGATCGATTGGCGATCACCTTGATCAATCGCAAACAGATCCGTAGTGCCGACTTTGAAAGAACGGACGGCGGTGCGGTATCACTTAAGAGCTCCGCTCGCAAATATGTCATTTCCGCATATCAATCTCGAAAGGGCGACCTTTTGATTCACCCTCAATTGCAAAAAGAGTGTCGGGTCGGACAACTGTTCCTAATTCAGGCTCGGATACTCGCACGCTTTCTGCGCGGCGATCTTGATGTGTATTTGCCGTGCGTGCTCAAGTGATGGCGTGCCGGGCCAGACATGTACATACTAATAACCTATGATGTCGCAACAGTCGACAGGGCCGGCGCGCGTAGGCTGCGGCGCATCGCACGCGCCTGCTGCGACTACGGACAAAGGGTTCAGAATTCCGTTTTTGAATGCAGGCTAAGCAGCGTACACTGGATAGCATTGCGTGACCGGATACTTAATGAGATGTGCAGAGAATCGGATTCCGTTAGATTCTACTACCTCGATTCGGACATTTCGATCGAACACCACGGAATCAAAGGCGCGATCGACCTCGAGGGTCCGCTCGTGATTTGATATGAAATTCCCGCGCGAACCTGCAGTGCCGACCGAAACCCGCGAGATTCGCGATTCCTCCAAATACGTCCACATAAAAGAGTTTTGGGGTTACGACCGTAACCGCGATATTATTGGAGTCAAGATTTTGGAGGGTTCGCGATTTATGTCTCCGAAAATCAAGCGCCTAAAGGCTTTAGCTGTTGGGCGATTCGCCCCTTTGTAACGAAGGGGCGTGGATTGAAACGCCGGCTCGATAGATTCTCCTCGCAGTTCGTAAATTCGCCCCTTTGTAACGAAGGGGCGTGGATTGAAACCCTGGCTTTGAGATAATCCAA